>LZRT01000089.1 GCA_002159075.1 Bacillus thermozeamaize | reverse complement strand
TCGACTCCGCAAACTGTTCCTGCAGCCGCCCCATCAGTTCCGCCATCTTTTCCTCAAAGGGAACATCGTCCGTCTCGGATACTTCCGTTCCGACATAGATCCCCGGCGTCAGTTTGTAATCGTTCGCCCGGATCTCTTCGATGGTTGCCGTATTGCAGAAACCTTCCACGGGCTCAAATTTCCCGTTCACTTTCCGAAACGCCTGGTAAACCGCCGCAATTTCTTCAATGTCCTCCGGCGTGAGCGCCTTTTGCCGGCGGCTGACCATGACGCCTTTCTTCCGGGCATCGATGAAGAGCACTTCGTTTTTCCGCGGGCGAAAGCCCTTTTGGCCATCCCGGTTCTTGCTCAGGAAAAAGAGGCAGCACGGAATGCCGGTGGTAAAGAACAACTTCTCCGGCAGTTGCACGATGCAGTCGATATAGCCCTCATCCACCAACTTCTGGCGGACTTCCTTCTCGCCGGTTACGTTCGTCGTCATCGCCCCGTTGGCCATGACGAATCCGGCTGTGCCGCCCTCCTTCAGGTGGTACAGGAAATGTTGCATCCACATGTAGTTGGCGTTGCTGTCAGTGACGGCCTTGTCATACTCCACGATCAGCCGCGGATCGTTTTTCTGGATCTTGTCCGCGCCCCACAACTTCATGTTGAAGGGCGGATTGGAGAGGACAAAGTCAAACTTTTGGTCCTTGAACTTGTCATCCAGCAGCGAATCACCCAGACGAATGTCCGCGTTGATGGCGTGAATGAGGACGTTCATCTTCCCCAGGCGGACGGTCGTGTCCACGCTTTCCTGGCCGTAGAACGAAAGCGCATGCTTGTTTTTGGCGTAGCGCTGGGACTGGATGAACATGCCGCCGGAACCGCAGGCCGGGTCAAAGATCGTGCCCGATTCCGGCTCCAGCATGGCAACGAGCAGTTCGACGATGGACTTGGGCGTGAAAAACTGGCCCCCGCGTGACCCCTCGCTGGAGGCGAAGTTGCCGATGAAATATTCGAACACGCGCCCCAGCACGTCCACCGCATCATCGCTGTAGGCGCTGAACACGTCACGGGAAAAGATCTCGATCAGCGCCGCCAGGTTTTCGTTGGGCAGATTGGTCGTCCGGTAAATGCGCGGCAGTACCCCGGCCAGTTCCGGGTTCTCATCCTCGATCAGTTTCATGGCGTTGTCGAGGATTTCCTTGATGTTGGGCTGTTTGGCGTTCTTGACAATGTAGGACCAGCGCGCCTGCTCGGGGACCACGTATACGCGCTCGGCGATGTATGAATCCCGGTCTTCCAGAATCAAATTGGCGTCCTCGGGATTTTCAAAGTAATACGGGCTCCCCGGATCGCGCACCATCTGCTCCAATTCATTGCGACGCTTATCATAGCGAATGGACAGGTAGCGCAGAAAAATAAGCGGGAGAACGATATGCTTGTAGTCCGCCGGTGCCACCGTCGCCCGCATCCGGTTGGCTGCTTCGAACAGTTCCTTTTCGAATGTGATGTCTGCTTGCGCTGATGCCATAACGTATGATGCCTCCTGGTTGGAACTCAAAGCCATTATACAGCCATTATAAATTGCTGAAAATGACAACAAGGATGTCATGGAACATATGTTTGTTTATTATTTCTACAAATTGCGACATCATTCCTGCTATCTTTGTCCCATTCAAATTTAACTAAAGAGAAAGTCGCCAAAAATCCTGAAATAAAAAGCGAGGCACTTTCGCACTCGACACCCAGAGTGCCCATCAATGGTCGTGCTTGATCCTTCTACGCAGTGACCGCAGCAACACGAACGTTTCAACGTTCACGGTGCACGTCAACCGCGAATTTTTATAGTGCACTCAATGGACTTGCCCGCCCTTGCTGCCGTTTCCGCGCAAATGTCCACCTTTAGATAAACCCCAGCAACCCGCCGAATCCGTAGATTGGGCAGATCGGCCCGTAGAGAAAGCTGCGGTTGGCCTAGTTGCGGTCGCGTATGGTGCAGTAGAGACTTTCCCAGATCCAGCCAAGAAAACTGAAAACAAAAAAAGCGTCCACAAATCTTTTTATCAACCCTGCCCGACAAATACTATTAATTGCGTCCTTGAAAAAATGAAAAGCCTGCTGAAGCGAACTTCAACAGGCTGAAGTGAGGGTGTAGTGAGTCTGGAGCCAATCACACCATACGGTATCCTTAGTCACCCACAACCAGATCCCATTTATCGACGGACATTTCTACCTTGCCGTCGGCGAAGAATTCGATGGCTCTCCCGTCGATGATCGGGTAGATGGTCGAACTCATGACCCTGCGCCCGCCATTGATGAAGATTTCGAGGCTTGAGCGGTCGAGGAAGATACGAAGGCTCAATTCCCCGTTCTTAAGCGGAACGGGCACGGTTCTCTTCACGGCATCCGCCTCCGTTGGGGAAGCCTGAATGGGATGACCGCTTCTGGTCCGGTCCAAGTAGAATCTTTCCTCCGCCGTCTCGTAGTACATGACGGTTTCTTCCCGGCCGCTCTTTCGCACCTTGATCCCGAACCGCGAAGCGTCAAGCGGCTTGAATGCCACCTGAAGTTCAATCTGGTCGCCTGAAATCATCAGATCGGTATATCGCTCCGAGAAAATCACATGGCGGTGGACATGGTGACGGCGGTAATGCTCGATCTCTTGAATCGGCTCTTGATAAAGCTCGTCTCTTTCGAGCCGCAGCACCCTCGGCAGCGTCATCATCCCGGCCCATCCGTGGCCGTGCACGTCGGTCGGGATCGGCCGGTCCCACATTTGCATCCAAGCGATCAAGATCCGGCGGCCTTTGTCGTCGATCAACGTCTGCGGCGCGTAGAAATCGAAGCCGAAATCGATCTGGTCAACCGTCCGCTGTTCGAACCGGCCGGTCTCGTAATCGAACGAACCAGTTAGATATACGGCGGAGTGGATATTTTGGTGAAAATCCCCGTTCCGCTCCATGAACTGCGTGGACAGAAGCAGGACGTCCTTTCCGTCCAGTTCGAACAGATCGGGGCATTCCCACATCTTCCCCAACGTATGGTTGCTTCGAAGCACCGTGCCAAGGTAACGCCAATCGACAAGATTGTCGGAATGAAAGGCGAGGATTTGTCCGCTACCGTCGGAAGCCCTGTTGCCGACGACGGCGTAATAGCGCCCGCCTTTCTTCCATAGCTTGGGATCCCGAAAATCCTGAACCGAGGCACCTTCGGGCAAGTGGGCTGCAGAAATGACCGGATTGGAGTCCAGTTTCTTGTATGTCACCCCGTCGCCGATGGCGATGCAGACCGTCTGCCTGATGAGAGACGGATCATCGGGCTTGGGATTCGTGTGCCCCGTGTACATCAGGACATGCCGGCCGCCGTCCTCGATGGCGCTTCCCGAGAAACATCCGTCGATGTCGTACGGTTGATCCGGCGCGAGGGCTATTGGCAGAACTTCCCATTTTACCAGGTCCTTGCTCTTCAGATGCCCCCAGTGAATCGGACCCCATTTGGAACTGTACGGGTGATATTGAAAGAACAGATGGTACTCCTGATTGAAGAAGCTGAACCCGTTCGGATCATTCATCCAGCCGATTTCGGCCGACACGTGATAAACCGGCTTGTAGAAGGTGTTTACATATTTTTTGTTTTGATTGATGAATGTTGCTGCCTTCTGAAGCGAATATCGATCTGCCGACACTCCATATCCCTCTTTATCTGTCGTTTATTCCGTGTTGCCGTAATACGGCTCAGCCGTCGTCTCCGTATAGATGGATTTCATCTTATAGACGTTAAGCTTGCGAATGACGATCTCGCCGTCGGCGAACATTTCGAGGCCCATTGAGGTCTTCAGGCCGGGGAAAATTCGCGAAGTGAGGCTGATCTCATCGTTTGCGTAGATTTCCAGAAGCGACCGGTCCAGCAGGATGGTCAGGGAGATCCGGCCGTCAGCCAATTGCAACGGCGCTCCCCTTACCCCCAGTCCGGTCTGGTTGATGCTGGAGTTCAGACGGTCCAGCTTCAGCTGCTGGTCATTTGCATCATAATAGATGGACGTATACTCCATGCCGTCCGGGTCCTTCCTTACCTGAATACCGAACTGGGTGGCGCTTACGTTTTCAACCTCAAGATCGATCTCAAGCATGTCGCCGCCGATTTCATTCAGCTGGCTGTTGGCTTCATCCACCGTGCTGACTTCCAGTTCCAACAGCGTCTGTTCCCGAATATGTTCAAGTTCCTCAATCGGCGCGAAACGCAGCTCGCCAGTCGCGTCATCCAAATACAGCGAGACGGGAAATCCGGCCGTATGCGCCCAGCCTGAATAATAATCTTCCCACGAGTTTCTTCCTTTCCCCTGGGCGATGGTGAACAGGATGGTTCTGCCCGTCTTCGGGTCCACAAAGCCGCTTGGTCCGGTGAAGAAGCCACCACCATAGTCCATCAGGCGCGGTTCCTCATGTTCCGGAATGAACCGCATCGTCTCCTTGTCGAACCAGCCCAGCCAATAGTAGACCTCGACGTCCGCGCCATCTCCCTGCGGCGAAATCAGAAAAATGTCTTTCTTCACCGTGCCGTCCTTGGATTTAACCGGCAGCAGAACTGGAAGTTCCCAATGCTCGCCGAGGAACGGGTATTTACCCGCGTCGCTTTCATAGAAGTTGCCGTTGTATTCCCAATTTTTCAAGTCTTCGGAGGAATAGATCAGCGCCGTGCCGCCATTGTTGTTGTTCGTGCCGGTGCCGACGAGCATGTACCAGCGGTCTTCCTCTTCGTCCTTCCAGACGAAGGGATCCCGGAATTCGCCGAAGTCGCCCTGGCCCTGCTGTTGCTCCACGACGGGTTCAGGATAGAGGGGCTCCCAATCCGTAAGGTAAGGGTCTTCGAGATCAGCGGGATGGTAGATGGCCACCCGCTGGTTGGGGGAATCGCTGTCGTTGCCGGCAGTCACGAACAGAAGCGGATTTCCGTCCTGATCCAGCGTTGCACTGCCCGACCATGCCCCGTCGGGAATAAGATCCCCGGCTTCAGGGGAGATGGCCACCTTCACGTGCTCCCAGTTCACCAAGTCGTCGCTTACCCAGTGGCCCCAATGGATCTGATGCCAGAACGGGCCGAACGGATTGTGCTGGTAGAACAGATGGTACTTCCCGTTGTAATAGAACGGGGCATGCGGCTCGTTCATCCAATATCCCGGCGGGATGGCATGATATTGCGGGCGGTACCGGTCATCGGCATACATCGCGGGATCAATCTTGATCTGATCGTAGTCGATTTCCGGAATTGATCCGCCGTTTGCTTGCAACGCTTCATCATAAATCTGCCGGATCTCTTCATCCGTCAGAGCTCTCCGGTAGATGCGCAGATCGTCCATTAGCCCGTTGAACATGTTGACGTCGAAGACGCCTGAAATTTTGACGTTGTGGTTATATTTCCCGATGCTCAGCGGATCGTCGCTCGGATTGACGGATTTTCCAATGTAATCGGTGAACACCTGCTCATTGATCTTCTCGCCGTTGAGATAAAGAACCGCTTTCCCTTCCTTGGCATCGAAGGTGGCGGCGATATGCGACCATTGGTATTTGGATACCGGATGGCCGTCATCCCATATGCTCACCCAATCGGAAAGCAGCTCGTTGCCGAGGCCCAGCTGCAAAGACCAGGTTCCATGGCGGTACAGTCCGAACACCATTCCCTCTTTCTGGTCCTTGTCTCCCTGGCTCACAATGGCGGATAGATAGCCCTGATCCCCGTATTCAAAAGCCCTCGGCGCAACCCATACGCTGATCGTGAATGCATCGCGCGGCATCTCAAAATCCGCATCTTCGATGTACGTCGAATATCCGTCGAACAGCAAGGCGCCATTCAGAACGCCGGCTGCTCTCCAAAGCGGGTCTGACGCCTTCTTATAAAGCAACGGCTGATTCTCCTGATTAAAGACATAATGGATGTGTTGCGCCTGGCCGCTGACGTCGTCCGTAAGCGACTCGCCGCTGCCTTCATCGAAGGTCCAATAGGCCGCCAGATCATCGTTCTCCTTCTGCTCTTGCCCTTGGCAGGCCGCGCTTACGATGAGGGCGCCAAGCATAACGATGGTAAGCAGCACTTTTCCTATTCTCATCTGCATCACTCTTCATTTGCCGTCCGTAAGTCGTTTCGGGATGATTCAAGGAGCCGGCTTCGCCCTGCTGGCTCCTTGACCAGCAACGCTTACTTTTCCAGCAAGTTCTTCGCCAATACGCCTTCCGTGGGCACTTCCTCGTGGTAGGTAAAGAAGGAATCGAAGGTCATCAGGCCCCAGTCTGCCGTCGCGTTGTCGACAATTTGGATGTACAGTTTCTTGCCGATATATTTGGACAGATCCGCCCGGTATTGGACCATGTTGGCGAGTCGCATGCCCTGGTCGATATTCGGGAAGTTCACGTCGGCAAATTCCGTGTTGCCGTAGCGGGCGATTTCCGTGTTGGTATCCGCGTCATAGATCGAGATATACGTCTTGGTGACATCCTTGCCGCCGCCGAGCTTGAACGTGATCCATCCCGAACCGCCCAGTTCAAACACCGAAGACGTCAGGGTTCCGGTTCCGGCTTCGTTGAACATGCCGAAATGATAGTTGCCGTCGCGGTTGTATGGAATTTTCTCCGCCCACCATGTTTCTTCATCATTCACGCCGGCATGGTCAAAGGCATCGCCTTCGAACGTCCATCCGGCCAGGCTTCCCGTCTCGAATCCGGGATTGGCGATCTCGTACGGTGACGCCGCCTCCGCTTCGAGCACGTACTCCCTTTTCTTTTCAAAGATTTCCCCGGGCTCTTGCGGTTTGGCTTGGCCATTCACATAGTAGGTCCGGATATCGTCCACGTTGATAAAGCCAAAATCGCCGTCATCATCCTCGTCGACAATCATGAGGTACATTTCTTCTCCGAGATATTGAGACAGATCCAGCTTGTACTCCACATAGTTGTTGGTGAAAGCAAGCCCGTTCTCATACAGCGATTTGTCGGCTACGCCCGGATCGGAAAATTCGGTATTCGTCTGCTTTGCGATCATTTGGTCGTTCTTGGCGAGAAAGACGCCCACATATGTTTTCTCCTGATCCCTTGCTGCCCCGATCTTCATGGAGATGATGCCGTCACCGCACAGTTTGAACGTGGAAGATTTCAATTTTCCTGTCTTGGATTCCTTAATCGTCTCGTCGAATCCGAGGCCGTACAGATGCCAGTTCCCTTCATGATTAAAGGGAATCTTCGCATCCCAAAACGTCTTGTTGGTGGCGACGTTATCATCACTGAAGGCATCCCCTTCGACGACTTCCCAGCCCGTCAAGTCGCCGGTTTCAAATCCGCCGTTGGTCAGCGTGCATGCTTCGGGGGTTTCATCGACGGCGCTGGAAGATTCCGCTTGAGTTTGGTTGTTGGATCCTACGTTTTCATCCGAACCGTTCGAATTGTTCGCATTGTTGTTCCCGCCGCATGCGACCAACGTGAGCATCAGCATGAACGTGAGGGCAGCGCAAATAAACCGTTTCATCTCGTTCGACCTCCATAAGTTGAGCGTTTTTCGTAAAATCCGCCAATCTTCTAAACTCCGCCAATCTTCTTCACCGGATGCCGGCCGTCATGAAGCCGTCTACAATATACTTTTGCGCGAAGACATAGATGATAACCAGCGGAATCGTCGTGACCGTAAGGGCTGCCATGACTTCGCCGGTGGTAATCGTCGGCAGATTCTGAATCGTGTTCAGCGCGGCCTGAATCGGATACAAAGGCCAGCCTTTGCCGGACGGTGCCGGCAGCACCATGATGGGCCACACGTAATCGTTCCAGGCGCCGATGAAGGTGAGGGTGGCGATCGTGGCGACGATCGGCTTCGAAGTCGCCATAATGATCTTGAAGTATACCTGCACCTTGTTAGCCCCGTCGATCAGCGCCGCTTCCTCCAATTCCCTCGGCACGCTAACGAAATATTGCCGGAACAAGAAGATATTGAACGTGCTCACCATTGGCGGGATAAGCACCGCCAACACCGTGCCGGTCAACTTCATGTTGTGGACGATGGTATAGAGCGGAATGACGGTCGTCTCAATGGGCACCACGATCAGGAAGATGATTATGCCCATGATCAGCCGCTGTCCTGGGAAATAGTATTTGGCCAAGGCGTAACCAGCCATGGAGTTGAACAAGATGTTCCCCACCACGATCACGCTGGCGTACATCAAGCTGTTCAGCATATATTTCCAGACGTTGTACTCCACGAACAAGTCGATGTAGTTATCGAAGATCAGATCCGGTTCATGAAAGTTCGGCACGAAGCTCTCCAAAGTGCCGATTTCGCTGTAAATCATGACATCCGACTTCGTCGATGCCGCCAGCATCCACACCGTAGGAAAGAGGAAGACTATGGCCAATAGAATCAGGCAGATGTATCTTAAGGTCATGCGTACGATTTTTGCGGCTCGCAAGTTTCCGTCAGTCCTCCTCTCTCAACAAGTAACGCTGGAGCATCGTGGCCGAACCGACCAAGATGGTGACCAGCAACGCAAGGGCACTGGCATATCCAACCATCTTGAAGAAGTAACCTTCCATGTAGATCAAGTAACTGAGCGTGACCGTGTAACTCTTGTAGCCGGTCATGATCATTGGTTGGATGATGAGCTTCGTCGCAGCGATGAACGTCGTGATGATGATGAACACCGTGGTCGGCTTTATTCCCGGCAAGGTAATGTACCGGAATTTCTTCCACGCGTTCGCTCCGTCCAAGCTGGCCGCTTCATAAAGTTCTGGCGAGATGTTCTTCAGGCCGGCAAGGAAAATCATCATCTGAAATCCCGCGCCTTGCCATGCCGACACCAGCACGATGATGGTCATCGCCTGGTCCGGGTCGCTGAGGAATTTTTGCGGCGGAATGCCGAATACGGATAGCAACCCGTTGAGCATTCCTTGCTCGTCTGGACGAAGGATGTTCAACCAGAGCAACGAGATAACCGTGAGCGACATGACCACCGGGCTGAAGAACGCCACCTTGAAGAAGGTGTTGCCTTTGAACGGCTTATTGACCAACAACGCCAGCCCCAGTGCGACGCTGATCTGAATCGGTACAACCAGCACGACAAAGTAAGCGGTGTTCACGAGCGCATGATAGACGTCGCCCTTCTGCCGGAAATCGTCCAGGAGGGATCTGAAGTTCTCCAGGCCCGTGAAATGGATGTTGTTTGGCTCCAGCAGGTAATAATCCGTAAATGCGTAGTACAACGATAGGACGATCGGCTGAATGACGAAGAGCACGATGAGTACAAGCGCCGGAGCCAGGAAAAGATACGCTACAACGGAATCTCTGAACCTATATTTCTGATCCTTGGCCCTTACGATGTCCCAGACGATGACCATGCAAAGGATTAACGCGACGACGAGAAATAGTCTAATCGTAAACCGGTTCATCGTAAACAAA
Source organism: Bacillus thermozeamaize (assembly GCA_002159075.1). Lineage (NCBI taxonomy): Bacteria > Bacillati > Bacillota > Bacilli > Caryophanales > Bacillaceae > Bacillus > Bacillus thermozeamaize. The sequence goes on along the minus strand of LZRT01000089.1, from coordinate 2,917 downwards.
TCTCCTGATTTTATTGCCGATGTCGTTTCAACTTAACCTCCAATTGTGCAGTCACTTGATCAATGGTTGAATCGACGGGTTGACCGTTTACGATTCGGTCGATGGCTTGTTGGAACGAGAACGTAAGCTCCGGATAAGCTACCGTCTTGGGCCGCGGATGCCCGGCCTTCATCAGTTGTTCCATAAGCAATTTGTCGGGGTCTTGATCGAATCTGTCCGTTTGCTCATAGGCCGATTTGGTGGCTGGCAACAATCCGGTCACCGAGGTGAACATCAAGGTGGATTCTGTATTGGTCATCCATTCCGCCAGTTGGGCCGCTTCCTTCGGATGTTTGGTCGTCTTGCTCACCCCGAAGGCCCAGCTGCCCGTCGGCGCGTGAAGTACTCCCGTGTCTCCGACCGGATAGGGAAGAACGCCCCAATTGGGCACCTTCTCCGCATAGCTGTACTTCAGTTCCGGTATCGTCCACGCGGAGCTCAACGACATCGGATAGATTCCCATTTCGAACGCCTTGTCCTCCGGCGTCGGCGTCGTCAACCCTTCATCCACCAAGGACTTGATGAATTCGAACCCCTTCTTGCTGGCTTCGCTGTTGAAATAACCGTCGGCGGTGAGGCCATCCTCTCCGATCAGATCCCCGCCGCTCGTCCAGATGAACGGAGCAAGAGCATAGGTAATCCATTCGTCCTGCGAGCCCAAATGTAAATCAATGGCCGGTTTATTGAAGTAATCCCTCAGCTTCCGTGCGACTTTTTTAAATTCATCAAACGTCCATGGATCGTCCACCGTCACCCCCAGATCTTCCTGGCACGTCTCGACGCTCTTACACAAGCCGGCTTGCACGAACATGTCTTTGTTGTAGTAGATCACGACGGTCGATTCTTGAATGGCCAAGCTATAGAGCCTGCCGTTATAGGTTCCTTGTTCAAGCGCCGAATCCAAGAAATTGTTCTTCGCCTCCTCCGACACGTAATCCGTGAGATCCAACAGGATGCCCGAGTCGGCATAAGCCGCCGTATTCGGTCCATCCAGCGTCAGCACATCCGGCAATGAATTCGTCGTCAACGCGGCGTTGACTTTGTCTTCATACCCTGTTCCGCCGCCGCCGCGGGCTATGAACTGCACATTCACCTCGATCTTTCCCGCATTGGCTTTATTGAACGCTTCCGCCCGTTTCTTGTATGCCTTTCCTTCGGATGTATCTTCCGCAATGTGAACCCACATGGTCAGCTTGACCGGTCCGTCGGATGATTCCTCGGATACCGCGTTGTTTCCGCCGCTTTCGTTGCCGCCATTGCCCTGGCAGGCCGTAAGGCTGAGCAGGAATAGCACGATCAGCAAGCCCCATATGCTTCTCCTTTTGACCATTTTCATCGAGCACCTCCACTATGAATTGAAACGTTTCCAAGGTTTCGTAAACAAAGTTGAAAACGTTTCCATTCCGATGGCAAAAAAGTGGCCACCCCCTCTCGCCGTTTCTAATCCATCATGTGGTCTCTCCTTTTCTGAAAACTACGGGAATGTAATAGGTTTGTTGTTCAATGCGTTCTCCGGAAATTTTCTTCAGCAGCAAACGCACTGCCGTCCGGGCCATTTCTTCAACGGGCTGACGGATGGTAGAGAGAATCGGATGGAAGTAAGGATGATCCTGGATTCCGTCATACCCGATCACCTTGACATCCTCCGGTACGCGGATGCCTCGGCGTTTGGCATATTCAATATATTTGGCAGCCAGCATATCCGTAATGGCGAATACGCCGTCAATATCCGGATATAGGTCCATGAAGCGATTAAAATATTTGGTATCATCCGCGATGGGGTCCGGCTCTTCATAGACGACATAGTCGATCCCCAGCGCCTTCGCTTCAGCAATGAAGCCTTCGCGCCGATTGATCGTCTCAGACTCTACCTTCGGAACGTTGCCCAGATAAGCTGGCTTCCGGGCACCGGCTTTGACGAGTTCCCGGAGGGCAATCCTTCCGCCTTCGTAGTTGTCGGAAGTGACGCATACGACCTTATTCCCAAAATGGCGGTCAATACTGATGATCGGAATACCCGCTTTCACGCTTTCCTCAATGTCGTTGTACGTGATCCCGATGATTCCCGCCACTTTGTTCTGCCGGAGCATCTCCAAGTAATACAGTTCCTTCTCCGGTTTTCCACCGCTGTTGCAAAGCATCAGTTTGTAACCGGCGCGATCCAATTCGTCTTCGATGTAATAGCCCAGTTCAGAGAAGAAAGGATTGTAGATGCTTGGAAGCAAAAGCGCGACCATATTGGATTTCTGCTTCTTGAAGTTTCTGGCTACTTCGTCCGGCACATAATTCAATTCCTTAATGGCTTTGAGCACTCTTTCCCTCGTCTCGTGTTTTACGGATTCCGGATTATTAATCACCCGAGAAACAGTACCAACCCCCACCTTGGCTAGCGCAGCCACCTCTTTCATATTCGCCATGATCACGCCCCTCCAATAAGGTCTTTGATCACGTCAATCGTTTGGAAACGTTTCTATTCGATCTACCGATAGTATAGTACGTGTTTGGAAACATTTCAACCTGAATTTCGAAAGTAAAACTCTTTTAAAAACATAAAAAGGGCTCCTATTCTTTGGTAGAATGGTGTTTGACGAAAAAAACCCAGCCAAAGAAAGGAGCACCTTTAAGGTGAAGTCTACCACACCCGTCAGCAAAATCAAGACAGAATTTTCCCTGCGACATGCGACCAGTTTCGGAGGCGCCAAAATCTTTCTGGAATACCTCGAGAAAATCAAGCTCGCCAAGGCGCTGCAGGGGCTATCGTTTGCGAAGGCAAACAACTCGTTGTTTCCCCTCTACCGCATCCTGCTGTATCTCATTGTCGGCTGGGTGCTCGGCTGCCAGCGGCTCTTTCATTTTCGCAAGTTGCAATATGATCCGC
>LZRT01000088.1 GCA_002159075.1 Bacillus thermozeamaize | reverse complement strand
TCCTGCATTTTGCGTAAGTACTCGCGACGGCTTTGTAGAGACATTCTCACGTCACATCCCCTCAGTAAGATTTTGACGTGAGCGATCCACAATCCTTTCGGTAAGATTTTACCTGAGTGATCGCGGGGGCTTCCAATTTCATAGCGATATGTGTTATACTAGCAAACTAATAATGCAACATTTTTTCTAGAGAGAAGCATGGTTTCTTTCATGCCTGGTTGTGCACCAGGTGGCATCGCATCCGTTTCGGACGCCAGTTCGAACGCCAGAGCGATGAACGGCTCCAGCGTGATGGCGGTTGTCGCCAGCCTTCCTCACGGCCTGCACTTCGATCCAATCCCCCTCCCCGCAGATGAAGCAACGCTTCGGTCCAAAGAGCTGCCCTGGATGTTGCCGCGTCCGGCATAGCTTGATGTCCCTACATGATGTCCCTATATGTCATTGTCAAGGAGGTAACTGGATAGTGAGAAGTCTGTGCCAGTCCCTAGGGGACCGGCAACAGGCTTGCCATTTTATTGAAAAATACTATACAGAGGAGGGTCTGCCCATCATGTTGCGTCATTACTCTCGCATGCTGAACAGTGACATCTCGTTCACTGACACGACTTCCAATGGCAACTTAGACACACGCGTCTTTACCGATTCTGCTGGGCGGACCCCGTTACTTGAGCATGACGCCTGCGGCGTCGGATTCATCGCTGCGGGCAACGGGCGACCGTCCCATAATCTGGTCCGTCTCGGCCTCACTGCGCTGCACCGCCTGCGCCACCGCGGCGGCGTGGCCGCTGACGGCCGTACCGGTGATGGTGCCGGCGTCATGACGGAAATCCCCCACAAACTGCTCCAGCGGGAGCTGGAAAACCGTTCGCTGCGGCTGCCGCCTGCGGGCGATTACGCACTGGCTGTCTGCTTCTTGCCTTGCGAGCCAGGTGCCCGTGACCGCGCCCAGCGCCTGCTGGAAGAAGTATGCGGCCGTCACGGCCTGTCCGTTCTGACCTGGCGGAGCGTGCCGGTAGACGAGGCCGTCCTCGGCCCCATTGCGGCCGCCTCCCGGCCTGACTTGTGGCAGGCGGTGATCGTTCGCGCGGCATCGGTTTCCGCAGGCCGGCCCTTCGAGCGGGCCTTGTATCTGGCCCGGCGGGACTTTGAGCGGGAGGTGGCCCGGCAACACTGGGATCACCTTGACGCTTCCGGTTCCACCGCCGTCTCTGGGGAGAGACCGGTGAGGGATGAAGCCCCTTACGTTGCCTCTATGTCTACCCGGACGGTGGTTTACAAGGGCTTGCTCACGGCAGACGATTTGGACCGGTTTTACCTGGATCTCCGTAATCCGGATTTCGAGACGCGTTTCATCACTTTTCACCAGCGCTACAGCACCAACACAACGCCTACCTGGAAGCGGGCCCAACCTTTCCGGCTGCTGGCCCACAACGGCGAGATCAACACCCTGCAAGGGAATGTGAACTGGATCGCTGCGCGGGAACCGCTTTTGTCCGTCCCTGAATGGCCGGAGGCAACGCTTGAGCGGCTGCGGCCTGTGATCGACTCGGGCGGCTCCGATTCAGCGATGCTGGACAACGTGGCGGAACTGTTGACCGTTGCCGGTCGAGACGTTCGGCACACGCTCCTCATGCTGGTGCCGGAGGCCTGGGAGAAAGTGGCCGACATGCCGGCGGAGCTCAGAGACTTCTACCGTTTCCACGCTTGCCTGACAGAGCCCTGGGACGGACCGGCAGCGCTTGTATTCAGCGACGGCCGCTGGGTGGGGGCACGCCTGGACCGCAACGGCCTGCGTCCTTTGCGCTACACCGTTCTGGACGACGGCCTGGTGGTGGCTGCCTCGGAGACCGGTGTCGTGGATGTGGATCCGCAACGGGTGCGCGAACACGGCAAACTGGGACCCGGCCAGATGATCGCCGTCGACCTTGAGACGGGCCGCTTCTGTCACGATGAAGAAATCAAAGCCGAGCTGGCACAGCAAAAGCCTTATGGGGAGTGGGTGCGTCAGGGCATTTGTACCTTGGATGCGCCTGCCTCCGACAGGAACGCGCAGACTGTTGCGAACGCACCCGTCGCATCGGTGCCTTCCGCCCGCCTGACGGCGATCTTTGGCTACACGAAAGAAGAATTGACGGTCATCCTTCGTCCTATGGTGGAAAACGGCAAGGAACCCGACGGTTCAATGGGCGACGACACGCCGCATGCTGTGTTTTCGCATGTCCACCGGCCACTGCACCACTATTTCAAACAGCGTTTCGCACAGGTGACGAACCCTCCCATCGATCACCTGCGGGAAGATCTCGTTTTCTCCATCACGACCCGTCTGGGCGCTCGACCCAACCTGCTCACAGAAGCGCCTGAGCAGGCGCAGATGATCGAGCAGCCAAGCCCAGTCTTGACCGATGAGCAGCTGGCCCGGTTGAAAGATCTTGGCGCACAGGATCCGCAGTTTCGCAGCGCGGTGCTGGAGATGCTCTTCCCGGCGACCGGCCCTGATGCCCTTGAACCAGCCTTGGAGGAATTGTGTCAGCGGGCCGAAGAGGCCGTCGATGCCGGCTGCACCATCTTGATCTTGAGCGATCGCGGGGCGAACGCCGAGAAGGCGCCCATTCCGGCCCTGCTGGCCACCGGTGCCGTCCATCACCGGCTGTTGAGGGCTGGCAAGCGGGCGCGGGCCTCCCTCGTGGTGGAAAGCGGCGAACCGCGGGACGTCCACCATTTCGCTGCCCTGATCGGTTACGGCGCAGCCGCCGTCAATCCCTACCTGGCGCTGGCCGCAGCGCGGGAATTGGGGAATGAGGCCAATTTCATCCGTGCCGTCGAGGGCGGACTCAAGAAGATCATGTCCAAGATGGGGATCTCGACCTTGGATGCCTACATGGGTGCACAGATCTTCGAAGCGATCGGTCTTGCCCCCGAAGTGGTCGAGCGGTGCTTCGCTGGCACACCCTGCCAGGTAGGCGGAAACAGTTTCAGGGAGCTGGCGGAGGACATCCTCTACTGGCACGGACTGGCTTTTTCGGACGAGGTAAGCGAGTCCGTTCCGTCCGATCATGCGAAGGCGGACGCTGCCGAGGGAGAAGGTTCTTCCGTAAGTGTAACGGCGGGTGCCGTCAAGGGGTATGGTTTCTACAAATTCAAGAAGGATGGCGAAGACCACGGGTTCAAACCCGAGGTTGTGCGGGCGCTGCACCGGGCGGTGCGGGAGACGCAGGGTGAGCAGGAGGGGAAGATTTCCAAAACCAGTGACCATTACCGCCATTTCAGCCAATTGGTGCACGGGGGTCCGCCCAACCAGATCCGGGATCTTTTGGACTTCCGTTCCGACCGGGATCCGATTCCGGTGGACGAAGTGGAACCGGTGGAGGACATCGTGCGACGCCTATCGACAGGTGCCATGTCCATCGGGGCTTTGTCGCCGGAAGCCCATGAAACGTTGGCCATCGCTATGAACTGGCTGGGAAGCCGCTCCAACTCCGGTGAGGGCGGTGAAGATCCAGCTCGTTACGGCACCGAGCGCAACAGCGCGGTCAAACAGGTAGCTTCGGGCCGTTTCGGGGTCACTCCTGCCTACCTGGCATCGGCGGAGGAACTCCAGATCAAGATGGCTCAGGGCTCCAAGCCCGGTGAGGGAGGCCAGCTCCCGGGGCACAAGGTGACGGAACTGATTGCGCGCCTGCGCTACACGGTGCCCGGTGTGCCGCTGATCTCACCGCCGCCGCACCATGATATTTACTCTATCGAAGACTTGGCGCAACTGATTTATGACCTCAAACAGGCCAACCCCAAAGCCCTGATCTCCGTCAAACTGGTGGCAGAGACGGGTGTGGGCATCATCGCGGCCGGTGTGGCCAAGGGGTATGCGGACATCATCGTCATCAGCGGGCACAATGGCGGAACCGGATCGTCCCCCTTGAGTTCCATCAAGCATGCCGGCCTGCCATGGGAGCTGGGGCTGGTCGAAACCCAACGGATGCTGGTGGCCAACGGTCTGCGCTCGCGGGTAACCGTGCGGGTAGACGGCGGGCTGAAAACGGGCCGCGACGTGGTGATGGCGGCCCTGCTGGGTGCCGATGAATACTCTTTTGGCACCTCCGCTTTGGTGGCGGAGGGATGCCAGATGGCGCGGGTGTGCCACAACAACACCTGCCCGGTGGGCATCGCCACCCAGGCGGAGAGACTGCGTCAGAAGTTCCCCGGCACTCCTGAGCACGTTATCGCCTATTTCCTCAACATCGCCCAGGAAGTGAGGGAAATCCTGGCCCGGCTGGGATACCGGCGCCTGGACGACGTGATTGGCCGTTCGGATCTGCTGGTTCAGCGGTCCACGGGCAACCCGAGGGCCGACCGCATCGACCTGAGGGGACTCTTGGCGCCCGCAGCGCCCGCAGCTGGTGACCAGGAAGTGGCGCTGCACCGCACGCAGCTTTCCAACCCGCTGCCATCCGAGGACACCCTGGGCCACCGGATGGCAGCCGAGCTGCGCACGGCCATCGAAGAGACTCGGCCGGTACAGCGCACCTATGAGATTTCCAACACGGATCGCACCGTGGGCGCGATCGTGGCTTGGGAAATCGCCCGCCGGTACGGGGACCAGGGTCTGTCCCCAGACAGCGTGCGCCTTGAGTTTCGCGGTGTGGCGGGGCAGTCATTCGGTGCCTTCTGTGTGCGCGGCATGCACCTGGAACTGATCGGCAGGGCCAACGACTACGTCGGCAAGGGCATGGCGGGCGGCGAGATCGTGATTCGGCCAGAGCCAGGTGCACCGGCCGATCCGGAACGGAACGTGATCGTCGGCAACACCGTACTCTACGGGGCCACGGGTGGGACGCTGTTCTGCGCCGGCGCTGCCGGTGAGCGTTTCGCCGTCCGCAACAGCGGCGCTGTCGCCGTTGTGGAAGGCGTCGGTGACCATGCGTGTGAGTACATGACAGGGGGAACGGTGATTGTGCTGGGGCGCGTGGGCCGCAACTTTGGTGCCGGCATGACCAATGGACAGGTCTTCGTTTACGACCCTGAAGGTCAATTGGCTCTTCGTTACCATCAGCCGTCGGTGCGTATCGAACGCGTAGCCGGCGCTGCCGAGGGGCAGGATGGTGCCACCGAGGAGTTGCGGGCGCTGATTACCGCCCATGCCGAGCGCACGGGCAGTCAGCGAGCCTGGGACCTGCTCAAGCGTTGGGACGAGGCGCTTCCGCACTTCTGGCGCGTGATCCCTCTGGCTTCGGAGGCAAGGGCGAGCCAGGAAGCCGGCGCCGCGAAGAGGCAGTCGACGGCTGCTGCTTCGGGACGCAACTGATGGCTTCGTCGGCGGCTCATCCTGGTTGGCTACGGCTGGACGCAAGACGGGCCGGCTGCCGGGATGGTGAAAAGCCGTAGGGAGCGCATGGAGTAGGAAGAGACAGGAAAGGATACAGAGGAACGGCAAAAAGGATACAGAAGAACGGAAAAAGGGATGGGATACCCTCAATGGTACCCATCCCTTTTTCATGCCGTACAAATATGTTCAACCGACTAAGTTCAACCGATGGGATTGGAGGCAGGCGAACCAGCACCTTGTTTGGAAGGACGAGGATCAGCGGGTGGATGGTTGCTGTTTCATATATATCTATATCTGCCGCAGCATGATTGCACGGAGATTAGCGAATCACCACCCGGTATCGCCGCATCCACAAGTCCACCTGGACCAAGTAGGCCAGAAGCTGTGGGCGCCGCATGAGCTGGCCAAACCAGGGCTGATCGAACTCTCCCTCCGCCCGGACTAACTCCCGCACAGCCGGGTCGTTCAGCAGCGGCCGCAGGGGGGAGGTGTGATCATCCAGGATCGCCTCCACCCGATTGCGGACGGCCGCCAGGTAGGCGGGATGAAAGGTTTTGGGAAAAGGGCTTTTTTTTCGCGAAAGAACCGCGCCGGGAAGCATACCATCAAGGGCAAGGCGCAGCAGTCCTTTCTCCTGTCCCCCGGCTGTTTTCATCTCCCAAGGCACGTTCCAGACATACTCAACCAGGCGGTGATCGCAGAAGGGGACGCGCACCTCCAGCCCCACAGCCATGCTCATGCGGTCCTTGCGATCGAGCAGCACCGGCATCCAGCGAGTCAGGGTCAGGTAAGCGATCTCCCGCCTTCGGGCGGCTGCCGCCTCCTCCCCCTCGAGGCGCGGCACTTTGGCCAAGGCCTGCCGATAACGCTCTGCCAGGTATTCCTGGGGCTGGATGTGGCGGATGACGTCGGGGGCCAACACCTGCAGGCGCGCATCCAACTTCAGTGACCAGGGAAAGGTGTTTGCCTGCAGCGCGTCTTCCCGAAAGAACCAGGGATAACCGCCAAAAACTTCGTCCGCACCTTCTCCCGACAGGGCAACCGTGGTTTCCTTTTTGATTTCCCGGCAGAAGAGGTAGACAGAGGCGTCGATGTCGGCCATTCCGGGCAAGTCGCGGGCTTCCACCGCCCGGCTCAGCGCTTCGGCCAGCTCCGGCGTCTCGAGCCATATCGTGCGATGATCTGTGCCGAAGTAGTCCGATACCACGCGCACAAAGGGGGCATCCGTCTCGGGCTGAAAGTCATTGGGGCGAAAATAATGCTCGTTGCCAGCATAATCCACCGAGTACGTCCGCAGCGGACCGGTTCCCCTCCGCTCGACGGCCCGGGTCGCGAAAGCGGTGATGGCGCTGGAATCCAGGCCGCCTGAGAGGAGCGTGCTAATGGGCACGTCGGACACCAGCTGCCGCTCGGTTGCATCGGCCAACAGAGCCCTGACCTGTGCAATCGTGTCTTCGAAGGTATCCTCGTGGGGCCGGCTCACCAGTTCCCAGTAACATTCCTGGTAAAGGCCGCTGCGGTCCCAAACCAGGAAGTGGGCAGGCATTAACTCGCGAACGTCCTTGAACACGCCGTGGCCGGGGGTCCGCGCCGGACCGAGGGCAAAGATTTCCGCCAGCCCTTCCGCGTCCACTGCCGGCTTCACAGCGGGATGGGCCAGCAACGCCTTTATTTCCGAAGCGAAGAGGAAGGTGCCGTCCTTCTGCGTGTAGAACAGAGGTTTGACACCGAGGCGGTCGCGGGCGAGGAACAGCCTCTGCTCTCCCTCGTCCCAGATCCCGAAGGCGAAGATGCCGTTCAATTTCTCGAGACAGTGGACGCCCCATTCGATAAACGAGACGAGCAGCACCTCGGTATCGGAGCTGCTGCGGAAACGGTGTCCGCGGTCTTCCAGCTCACGACGCAATTCATTGGTGTTGTACAGCTCGCCGTTATAGGTCAAGATGAACCGGTTCTTGCCGCGGTCACGAGTCATGGGCTGTCCTCCGCCAACCGGGTCGATGACGGTCAGACGCCGGTGGCCGATGGCGGCGTGCCGAGAGATCCAATAGCCGCAGTTGTCCGGACCCCGGCACGCGAGCGTGTCGGTCATGGCTTCCAGCACTGTGCGCTGCCCGGTCAGGTCCTGTTTCCAGTCGATCCAGCCTACGATGCCACACATGGATGGCTCAACCTCCTCCGGTGGATGGCGACCGGCCCGTGAAGGTACCCGATTCCGCAAGTTTCTTGTCCCGGTCCGCCGGGCGGTCGCCCAATCCTGTTTTGGGCATCCTATGCGGGTTGCGGGGGGGCCGTGCCTGTCTTCACCCTGTGTTGCCAAATGATCATCCATACCGGAGCCGAACGGAAGACTGCGCCTGATGCGGAAATTAGAGGAAAATGGGAATCGATTCGTCTTTACGAATGCTTCTATGTTCGGATATAATGGGGGCATTATATGATATGGGGACATATACATGGGGACATTGGAATGAGGTGCAAGGCAAGATTTTGCATGTCGTGAGGCGGCGTCTGGCCTTCATAGTGTCTGTCTCAGCCGACGGTTACGTCTACAATATGGGATGGAACAACTTCGGATGCGGGCCGGTTCCCGGGTTTCTGCTCGAGGCGCCTGGCGTCTTACAGATTACATGTGAAGGAGGATCTCCATGCCCAAGGTTGCCCAGCGTATCGCTTCTGTGGCGCCGTATCTTTTTGCTCAGATCGACAAGAAGAAGGCCGAACTGACGGCAAAGGGCGTCGACGTCATCTCCCTCGGCATTGGCGACCCCGACCTGCCGACGCCCGACTTTGTAGTGGAGCGGATGCAGCGGGAGGTGGCCGATTCCCGCTGGCACCAGTACCCCGACTATGACGGCAGCCTTCTTTTCCGGGAGGCGGTCGCCCACTTTTACAAGCGGCGATTCGGCGTTGACCTGGATCCGAAATTCGAGGTCCTCACCCTCATCGGTTCCAAGGAGGGGTTGGCCCACCTCATCTGGGCTTACGTCGATCCCGGCGACGTCGTGTTGATTCCGGACCCGGCCTACCCGGTTTATAAGACGCACACGTCTCTGGCGGGTGGCACCCCTTACATCCTGCCGCTTACCCGGGAGCGGGACTTCCTGCCCGAGCTCTCTGCCATCCCGGAGGAGGTGGCGCGGCGGGCCAAACTGCTCTTCCTCAATTACCCGAACAACCCCACCGGAGCCGTGGCCAGTCTCGACTTCTACCGGGAGGTTGTGGCGTTCTGCAAACAATACGACATCCTCCTGGTTTCCGACAACGCCTACTCTGAAATGACCTTTGACGGCTATGTGGCACCTTCGGTGCTGCAAGTGCCTGGGGCCAAGGATGTAGCCGTCGAGTTCTGGTCCCTCTCCAAACCCTTCAACATGACAGGTTGGCGCATCGCCGCGGCAGTGGGCAACGCCGACGCCCTTTACAAGGGCCTGGGCATCATTAAGACGAACACCGATTCGGGACAGTTCACGGCCGTTCAAATGGCGGCTGTCGAAGCCCTCACCAATCCCAAAAGCGAGGCGTTCATCCGGGAGATGAACGCCATCTACCAGCGCCGCCGGGATCTGGCCGTGGATGGGTTGCGAGCCGCTGGCCTGCAGGTGGAGCCGTCCAAGGGTACCTTTTATCTTTGGGTCCCTGTGCCGGAGGGGCATACCAGCACCTCCTATGCGGAGTTGCTGTTGACGAAGGCGGCGGTGGTGGTGACGCCGGGCATCGGCTACGGCCAGTACGGCGAGAACTATGTTCGCATCAGCCTCTGTCTCAAGGAAGAACGGCTGCAGGAGGCGCTTGACCGGATCCAAAAGGCGTTGTTGGGGTGAGGCTATGAGGTAGGGAACGCTGTGCAAGGCAGGCCTTCCCGCGCGGCGGAAGGGCCTGCTTTTTTCGTGCACGATGTCCTCCCGCCGGCGATGCCTCAAGCGAGCATTGCGGACCAGCTGTTGACAGTCGGGAGTCCGGTGCATATATTAGGGATGGTACCGCCTATGGTGCCGTAAGCCGCCTCCCCAGACCGTCCGTGCAGTCGGGCATGGGGACAGGTGAGCGAACCATTGAAAGGAGGGATTGAAAGCGGGACGCCCATGACGAACGGTTTACCGTGACGGCAGCATGGCTGAAAACACGGGGATTCGTGAGAGAAGCGGAAATCGGCGGTCAGCGAGCCAACGGAAAGCGAAGGTGTACTGCCTCGCTAGCGCCAGGACTCGTCTTCCGTGGTGGAGGCGAGTTGACGAGGATGGGGTGTGTCGAATGGTCGGCGGGTCCCCCCACGGTTGGCCACGACCGTGAACGGCTCGGCAAATCCCGGGAGCGATTCCGGGGACAATACGGGCCAGGTGGCCTGACCCCGTTTTTCCACTTTCTTCTTTCTTCTGCTCCGAATCCTCCTTTGGTTGCCTGTTTCGTGTCTGCCGTTGGTGATCCGTTGGTGATCATGCCCGTGCTTTGTGGTGCGGGCACAGGCGGATTTCCACAAACGTGGCGCTTTGTGGCGCAATTTTTTTGTTGTCTACCCCATCCGGCGGCCGAGGTTTTTGCGCTTTATCAAGTGATGCGTGTGCTTCAGACCGGAGTGGGGCGGAAGAGAGAGGAGGTTGATGGCAGCATGTGCGGGATCGTGGGTTATGTGGGGCCCAAGCAGGCTGTTCCCATTCTGATCCGCGGATTGCGTACCCTGGAGTATCGCGGTTACGATTCGGCTGGCATCGCTGTCAGTGACAACGGCACGGTGGACGTGCGAAAGCGGGTGGGCAGGATCGACAATTTGGAGGAGATCGTGGGCGATCGGCCCCCAAGGGGGACCATCGGCATCGGCCACACCCGATGGGCAACCCACGGGCAACCGTCAGATGAGAACGCTCATCCCCACACAGACTGCACGGGGACCTGCGTAGTGGTGCATAACGGGATCATCGAGAACTACGCCGAGCTGCGCGACGAACTGAAAGCGAAGGGCCACCGGTTTAAGTCGGAGACAGACACGGAGGTCATTGCGCACTTGCTCGAGTCCCTCTACGACGGAGACTTGGCGAGTACCCTGCGCCGGGCGGCAGCCCAACTGCAAGGTGCCTACGCCCTCGTTGTGATGAGCCGGCTAGAGCCGGACAAGATCGTGGCCGTCAAGCGGTCGTCGCCCTTGATCATCGGTCTGGGTGAGCAGGAGAACTTTCTTGCCTCAGACATTCCGGCACTTTTGCCCTATACTCGCCGGGTCATTCCCTTGGAAGAAGAAGAGATGGCTGTGTTGACCCGCGACGGTGTCGAGTTGATGAAGATCGATGGCACGCCGGTGACGCGGGAGTCCATGATCGTCAACTGGGAACCTGGTCAGGCCGAGCGTGGCGGATACGAGCATTTCATGCTGAAGGAAATTCATGAGCAACCGCAGGCGGTGCGGGACACGCTGTCCGGCCGCATCAACCGGGCCGGCGACGGCGTGGTGTTAGACGGCGTGCACTTTGACCCTGAATGGGTGCGGGGCCTTCGAAGCGTGCACCTGGTCGCCTGCGGGACAGCTTATCACGCGGGCCTTATCGGGGGGAGGTTAATCGAACGCCTGGCCGGCCTGCCTGTCTGGAACGAGGTGGCCTCGGAGTTCCGTTATCGCGAACCCTTGGTTGATGAGCGCACCCTGTTTGTCGTCATTAGCCAATCGGGCGAGACGGCAGACACGCTGTCTGCCTTGCGGGAGGCCCGGCGGCGTGGTGCCCGCGTCCTGGCCATCACCAACGTGGTGGGCAGCTCGGTGGCCCGTGAGGCTGACGATGTGGTTTATACATGGGCGGGACCAGAGATCGCGGTTGCCTCCACCAAGGCATATACCACCCAGATCGTCGCCCTAGCCCTGTTGGCCATTCGCTTGGCTGAGCTTACGGGCCATGCCAGCCAGGAGGAGCGGCGGAACTTAATCGATGTCCTGCGCCGGCTCCCAGAGGCCTTGGAGGGAGCGCTGATGGTGGAAGACGAGGTGCGCGAAATCGGTGAGCTCACCCGGTCGTGGCGCGACGCCTTTTTCATCGGTCGCGGACTCGACTACTTCTCAGCCCTTGAGGGACAGCTCAAGCTAAAGGAGATTTCGTACATTCACGCTGAGGCCTATCCCGCAGGGGAGCTGAAACATGGCACATTGGCGCTCATTGAAGAGGGCACGCCGGTGATTGCGTTGATGACGCAGCCCGATCTAAGAGAGAAAATGATAAGCAACATCGAGGAGGTACGGGCCCGCGGCGCAGCGGTCTTGACCATTGCCCGCAGCGATTTGGCCGGTATTGATCCTAATGCCGGCAAAATCTTGATGGTGCCTGCTGTTCATCCGTTCTTAATGCCTGTGGTGGCCGCGGTGCCATTGCAGCTGTTGGCCTATTATTCCGCAGTGAGCCGGGGGACGGATGTTGACAAGCCTCGGAATTTGGCAAAGAGCGTCACGGTGGAGTAAGCAGCGGGAGGGTGGAGAGATTTTGTAGACAGCTAATAAATCCCGTCTAGGGAAAATAAAAACTGTCCAGAGATAATAAAAAGTGTCCAAGAAGCCGAGCGTGGTAGGGGTTTGCCCTGATCCATGCTGGGCTTTTTCTTCTTTTTAAAGTGATACAGGGGAGAGGGGACAGGAAAAGATATTGATTTATCAAGCAGTTTCCCAATATACCCCCTCCCGCTATGCTTCGACTGAGCTTCTCAATTTATTTTCCCAAATGATTTCCTTGGACATTTCCCAATGTTCCGATTTTGTGCTCCCTTTCAACTTTTCACCTAATTTCTTCCAATTGGATGGACACTTTTTATTTTCCTGGTATTTCGTTCCAACTGGTTCCTCAAAACACGAAAACCCTTGCGGCTCTAGGGAAGAGAGGGTTTGAGGGGGGAGGGGAGGGATGGACATGAATTATTGTCTCTTGACATAGTAGGGAAATCAAAATGGGATCATCGCGTTCTTACGGTTTGTTACTTAAAGGGGGCAGGCGAAAGGAAAATCATTTTTTGATGTGATTTGATCAGGAAATTCGGGACTTATCCTATGCTTTGAACTTTATGATATACA
>LZRT01000087.1 GCA_002159075.1 Bacillus thermozeamaize | reverse complement strand
CATCAATCTGCCACAGCATGCCCGCTTGAGGTTTACGGGGCCGCGATCGGTGAGCCTTTGGACGACGGCGCAAGCGTGCGGGACGAAGGCGGCCTTCCAGCAGAATGCGGCGGACCGAAGAGACGCTTAAATGGATGTCCTCGTGTTCGGCCAAAAGCTCGGCAAAGTGGGTGGAATTGCTTCCGAAGTAGCGATCCCGGTACAGGGACATCACGCGTTGTTTGAGCGAGTCGGCCAAGGTGTGAACGGGCTTTCGGCCCCGATTCCCATGAGCGATGGCCTTTGCACCTCCGTGACGATATTTGGCCTTGAGCCGATACGCTTGCCGGATGCTGATGCCGAGCGTGCGCGCAACATCCTGTTCCGTGAGACGGCCCTCCATCCACTTCTCGACAACCATAGCACGTTTCAGTTCGCTCTTCGTCAAGGTTATCTGCTCCTTGCTCATACTGACATTTTCTCGGAACAGTTACACCCTGACAATATCACAGAACAACAACAGACGATTTTGTAAATGTTGACAATCGATCTCCCGAGCGGATAAACTGGAAACAAACAGAAGAAAAGGAAAGCGCGAAGGGAAGCACCCTTTCTCAGAATACGGCGGGAAGAGGGGTGTTTTTTTTATGTTTGTGCGAATATGGGGAGCGGAGATCGTCGGCATTGAAGGGACGTTGATCGAGGTGGAGGTGAACCTGTCGCCGGGGCTGCCGATGGTCAGCGTCGTCGGGCTGCCCGATTCCGCCGTCCGCGAGTCCGTCGAGCGCGTGCGGGCCGCCATCCTGAACGCGGGCAAGACCTTCCCGCTGGAGCGGATCACCGTCAATCTTGCGCCAGCGGATGTGCGCAAGGAAGGAACCGCCTTCGATCTGGCGATCGCGGCGGGCATTCTTTGCGCCAGCGGTCAGTGGAACGCGGCGGCGCTCCGCGGCACGCTCCTCATCGGCGAGCTGTCCCTGAACGGGGAAATTCGGCCGGTGCCCGGCGTTCTTCCCATGGTGGAAGCCGCCCGGGCCGCCGGATTGACGAAGGTCGTCGTCCCCCGTTTCAACGCGGCGGAAGCGTCGCTGGTGGAAGGCGTTCAAGTGTTCGCGCTGGATTCCTTGACGGCCTGGGACGAAGGCGGTCCGCAAATTTTCCGATCCGACGGACCAACCGGGTCGGTCTCGCCGGACCCCGATCCGCAGGCGGACACGTTAGACCTGGCCGACGTCAGGGGGCAGCATCACGGCAAGCGCGCCCTGATCGTAGCGGCGGCGGGCATGCACAACATCCTGTTTGTCGGCCCCCCCGGAACGGGCAAGACGATGTTGTGCCGCCGGCTGCCCACCCTGATGCCGCCGCTGGACGACGAAGAAGCGCTCACCGTCACCAAAATTTACAGCGCCAGCGGCAAGCTGAACATGCCCCGCTCGGGGCTCATCCGCGGCAGGCCGTTTCGCGCGCCCCATCACACCATCTCTGCGGCGGGGCTGATCGGCGGAGGATCGGTTCCGAAGCCGGGAGAAGTGACGCTGGCGCACCATGGGGTGCTGTTTCTGGACGAGCTGCCGGAATTTCCGCGCACCGTGCTGGAGACGCTCCGCCAGCCTTTGGAGGACCGCGAGGTCACCATTGGCCGGGCAAGAACGGTATGCCGTTTCCCCGCCCACTTCCTGTTGGCGGCGACGATGAACCCTTGTCCGTTAATGAAAGCTCCTTGGCATTTGTGAAGCCATAATGAACTTCTACTACCACCGGCGGTTTTCTTTTTATTTTATCTTCCGGGTCTGTAGGTACTGCGTTTTTCACAATGATGACCTTCACAAGCGTTTTTACAATTTCCTTTTTAAGTTCAAACGGTATATCGCCTTTAATCTTTTCGCGTAAATCGTTCAGCAGTTTTTGTGCGTGGGTATAGTGTTGGATAAGATTGCTTTCATTTGAAAGCTGTTCTTCGAGTTGCCGCAGTCTTTTCTGCAAAGATGCGCGCTCGTTCATCATGACCTGAAGTTGTTTCTCAACATCGCTGGCTGTAATTATCCGTTTGCGGAAAAGGGTTATAATATCATGTCTCTCTAAATCTTTGCGTTCCAGTTCTTGTTTGATGAGCTTGATTTCTTCTTCAAGAGAATTTCGCCGGGCTTTTTGATCGTTCATCGAACCTGCAAGCTCATTGATCATCTCACCGGGATTCTGAATGAACGATACACATTCATTCCAAACTATTTGTTCAAGCCACTCTGCAGGAACATTTCTGGAAGGGCAGCGCCCCAAAAATGGCCCGCGATGAACCACTTTTCCTCCGCACACATAATACGGCTTTAATTTTCTTTTGGGGCCGGCGTAAGCAGTGCCATGGTAGGTGAGGCCGCATATTCCGCACTTAATCAGACCGCGAAGCAAATATGGATGATGAACCCTACATGCCGCTTCAATTCGATTTTCCCTCAATACCTGTTGTGCTCTTTCCCATTCTTCTTCTGAAACAATTGCAGGCACCGTTCTGTTTATTAGTTCTCGATCCTTCTTTGTCCGTTTCCCGTAGACATGAATCCCCTTATATGTCGTATTGACAAGCATGTTGTAAATCCGAGAAGCAGTCCATATTCCAGCGGTTCTTACTTTTCGCTTGCCTCTTTTTACGGTACGACCGTCTTTTACATAAGCAGGCGGAATACCGAGTGAATTAAAATAATTTGCCACTTTGGTCGCTGACCATTTTTGATTGGCGACCAGCTCATACATTAGTCTGATTACTCCCGCTTCTGTCATTTCTTCTTTTCCAGGCAACGGATCTTCGCAAGGTTCAATATAACCTTCAGAATTGACGAAATACCCATAAGGCACAATTCCGCCAAGCCATTTTCCTTTGCGGGCCGCTCGGTTTGCTCCAAGCCACATGGTTTCCAAAGTTGTTTCCCGGTCCAGCTCCGCGACCCCAGCCAATACTGTCAATATGAATCGCCCGTGCGGATTTCCGGTATCAAACGGTTCGGTCATGCTTCTGATTTTTACGCCGTACTGTTCGAGTTGGTACACGGAATTTAGAATATCCCTTGCGCTCCTGCCCAAACGTTTAATGTTATATATCAACACGACCTTCACTTTGCCGTCACTTGCGTCTTTTACAAGGCGTTGTCCTTCCGGTCTGTTTTCCAAGGGTATTTTTCCGGAGATTCCGTCATCCTTGTAAATGTCAACAATATCAAGCTTGTGAAGATCGCAGTATTTTTTTGCGAAATCGATCTGGTTTTCAATAGTTTCGCGTTCCTGTTGGTCTTCTGAGGAAACGCGGGCATATATGTGGACTGCCGAATCAATCTTGAATTCATTGTCGAGGAACATAATTATCACCAAATCATTTCTTGATGAAAAACGGTCTTGTTCCAATCACGAAGCTTAAAACTATTCTGAAAAAGACTTGAATGTATTCTCCTTTTGATTTGTTGAAGCCTGTCGGCCGCAAGTCGGAAGGTAATACCGAATTTTTCGGTCCAAAGTTCCAAAATCTCACTATCTGAATTTGATTTGGGCCATTCAATTTGTCGAAGCATTGAAATTGGAAGGCCGGCATACATCGTAAACAACTTTGCTTCTGCTTCCTGTTTCTCGCGAAATGATTTTTTCATGCAAATCTGGTTTCCCGCGTGACGTAGCAAATGGCAAAGTTCATGCAAAAAATCCTCCCACTGTTCCCTGGGCCCCAAACGAGAATCTATGACTATGCTCTTTAAACCGTTTCTTTCAATGGCTCTACTTCCCATGTCCAGGTAGTGAACCCAAACATCAAATTTTAATGCAAACACGTCAATCTTTAATTGGTCTGGTCTGTTTACGCCGACCGAAAACAACAAATTGTCGACATATTGTTCAAACGGGGTTAGATAATAGTATTTCAGCATAATTTCACCCTTTCAAATAAAATATAAAAAATATAGAACATTTGTTCTGTTTATAGGATGAAATAAAAGCCCGAAATGGGCTTTTTCTGGTTGATTATTCTTGCTGTTGTCCCGGCTTTCGGTTTTTTTCTTTTTCCAATATGAATCTCAAAAAGTTAATGGTCTCTTCGCGGTGTTTTTTGGATGCTCCCATGAATTCTTTAAAAAAGATATGAGCATCAGCCTCAAACAAATAATCCTTCAGCTCGCTATATTCGTCTGGAAGAACTGTGTAAGTGCCAGACTTATCTCTCACTAGCAATTTCTCATTTGTTCCTGTTTCTGCTGCCGGTTCCCGAATATCTTTTCTTCCGGTTAAATAGTCAAGCGAACACTCGTACAGTTCGGCCAGCTTGCTAAGTGTCTCAAGGTCAGGAACGCGAATTCCTTGTTCATAATTTGAATACGCGCTATTTGTAATTCCAATTTTTTTTGCCACATAAACTTGTGACCATCCGCGACGTTCCCTCTCAGATCGAAGTCTTTGGCTAAGTTTCATGCTGATCGGCTCCAGTCGGTTTTAAATTCATATTACTCACTATTCCACAAAAAGACAATAAAAATACACAAAACGAAAACCAAAAGTTGACAAATAAACGATACGTGTATATACTAGCAACAGATGGTACACATGATGTGGAGTTGGTTCATATGAAGCTTCACGAAAAAGTGGCTGCACTTAGAAAGCTAAAGAACAAAACACAAAAACAAATGGCTGATTTCATCGGTATAGGAGTTACAGCTTACAGCAATAAGGAAACCGGAAAAAGAAAATTCACGATAGAGGAGCTTGAAAAAATCGCTTCGTTTCTTGGGGAAAAGATAACGATTTTTTTTGATGACAAAATACACATAACGTGGAACAACCATGATTCCAACCAATCTACTGCGTAAAGGACGATGCTTGCTGTGGAAAATGAGGTTTTTAACACACCAAGCGGTTTCATATATGAAGCATGTTTTGAACCGGACAGGGAACGAATGTTACACGCTCTACGAGCTGTGCTTCAGTATCCAGTTCCCAAAAACGGTCGAACTGGGCCGGAGGCTTTGGAAGAAGAAGTCGAAAATGTGGTTTGAGCACGGATCAGGCGCACAGAAATTATACAGAATTCTTCCTCTTGATTAAACCGAAAGTACGTTCCTGCAAGGGGGCTCCAATATGGGAGCGGCGTTTGCAATCCAAGTGAAGACGGGTCGAGAAAGTGCGGTCAAAAAACTTGTGGAATGGGCGCTTGAGCGAAACGAGCAGGCTCAGAGATGGGTAAAGGCTGTCCATGCTTTTACGTTGGGTTCGTCAAAGATGCTAAGCAACGGCAAACTCGGAAAGCGCGTGGAGCGTCCGGTCATCCCGGGTTACATATTCGTTGAAATGAACTACAAAGCGGATGACCACAACCGCACGGCTTACCTGTCTGCTGAGATCTGGCACATGATCCGCCGGGTTCCCGGCGTGCTCAAACTGTTTGCGGATGCCGGGCAAATCATTGGCTCGGAAACATTCGAGCAGCTTTTCGAACGCATTGAAATCGAAGATCAAGTGGAAATTATCGTGCCGAATCAAGATGCGGAAATTGCCGCAGCTTGTGCCGCATACAATGACGCCGCTACCCCCAGGGAAAAGAAAGAGGCCGAACAGAAACTGAAGCAGATCGAATCGCTTGAAAGTCGCATCAAACGCCTCGCAGAACGCATGAAGGCATTCGTCAAAAACGGCCGAAAGGTCGTTCGCATACCGATAAAGACATTTCAATATGTCTTAAGCCGCCTAGAACAGCCAATCCCCCGGAGTTCCGACATCTTCTTGCCGCGGTTCTTTAGCGCGCTGTCGGAGGTCATGCTGAATTGACAACGCAAACGGGGAAGATCGTCCAGTTTCTCCATCGTACAGACGACTTTGCCATCGCCATCATGGATACCGGGGAAAAGCGAATCAAGATTCTTGGATCTTTGTATGGTGTGGATAAAGGAGAAGTCGTCACGGTTCGGGGAGAGTGGCGGACGCATCCCAAATACGGAAGGCAGTTTGCGGTGGACAGATGGGAGCGTCCGGTGCCACAGACTAAAGACCAGATCGTTTCATACCTTTCGTCAAGGTATGTCAAAGGCTGCGGGAGGAAGCGGGCGGAACTCATCGTACAGCACTTGGGGGATCGGGCGCTGGAGAGGATCATGAATGAAGGCGCGGCGTGCCTCATCGGTATTAAGGGGATCGGTACGAAGCACGCTGAGCAAATCGCAGAAAGCGTCAGAAGCAGTTTTGAATTACAAAAGGTCATGATGGCACTCCTGCCGTACGGCCTTTCGCCCAATATGGTCGCCAAGTTGCACAAGCGTTACGGCAGTCAATCCGTGGAAGTCGTGCACAGGAATCCGTATAAGCTTACGGAACTGGATCTGGTTGGATTCATTACAGCGGACGAGATCGCGGCGAAAATAGGGATCAACCCATCGTCACCATACCGGATCGACGCGGCGATCCAGTATGTGCTGACGGAAACGTGTTACAACAGCGGACATTGCTATGTGCCGGTTGATGAATTGATACGTAACGTGACGTCGGTCCTGGGCCGAAAAGGTGTTGTTTCTGAGGATATGGTGCGTCATGGGCTGGAGGAACTGGCCGCCCATGATCGAGTCGTATGGGAAGGCGACGCCGTTTATCCGAAGCATTTGTATGTATACGAAACCAAACTGGCCCAGAAGCTGGCTTACATGGCAGGCCGGAGTGGCGAAGCCGTGTCTTCCGCCGTTATCGAAAATGAAATCCGCCGGTACCAGGCGGAACACCGGATGATTTTGGCCGAGGGTCAGCGGGATGCGATCCGGGAAATGTTTCGGCGACAGCTTCTGATCCTGACCGGCGGACCTGGGACCGGGAAAACCACGACCGTACGAGCCATGATCGAGCTGTACCGGCGGCAGCATCCGGGTGCACGCATCGGTTTGGCTGCGCCGACCGGGCGGGCGAGCCGGAGACTGGCCGAAGTAACCGGACTTTCGGCAGAGACCATTCACATGCTGCTCGGGTTCCGGCCGGGGGAAGAGCCGGAATACGGAGAGCATCTGCCGTTGCCGTACGACCTGCTCATCGTTGACGAGTGGTCGATGTCGGACATCCAGCTTGCGTATTACCTTTTCCGTGCGGTGTCCTTGCGTACGAAGGTTATTTTGGTGGGGGATGCCGACCAGCTGCCGTCCGTCGGACCTGGGAACGTCCTGCGTGATCAGATCGACGCCGGCATTCCGCATGTCCGCCTGACGGAGATTTTCCGGCAGGCGCAGGAAAGCCAAATTGTCACAAACGCGCACCGGATCAATCAGGGCAAGCCGATTGTCGTTGATCCCGCCAAGGACGACTTTTACTTCATCGAGCAGGAGGACCCGCAGAAAATCGCGCAGCTGATCGAGCGGAGCTTTCTCCGGTTTCTGGAGAAAGGGTACGGTTTGCAGGACATACTTGTGCTCAGCCCCATGAAGAAAGGGCCGATCGGCACGCACGAACTGAATAAACGCTTGCAGGCCGTCCTCAACCCGCCGTCTGCCGAGAAAAGCGAATGGACGGCAGGCGAAAGAACCTACCGTCAGGGCGATAAGATCATCCAGGTCAAGAACGACTACGAAAAAGGCATCATGAACGGCGACATGGGGACAGTCCTTAAAGTCGGTTTCGCGCGAGATGAAGACGGTGAAGAAACGGACGAACGAATTCTCGTTTGCGATTTTGGCGGCCGGCGGATTGTGTACACGCAGGATGAGCTGAAAAACGTGCAGCTGGCGTACGCGGTCACCGTGCACAAGGCGCAGGGGAGTCAGGCTCCAGCCGTCATCATGCCAGTCTCGACCAGCCATTATGTGATGCTGGCGAGGAACCTGGTCTACACCGGCATTACACGGGCGGAACGAATCTGCGTTATGATTGGCACAAAGAAGGCGCTGGCCATCGCGATCCGGAACAACCGGGTTGCCCAGCGCAATACGCGCCTTAAGGAACGGATTGTGGCACTTATGAAGGCAGGTGATGATGCTTCTAACCGTATCAGACGCCGAAACTGGCGTCATAATTGGGGAGTTCTGCGTGGAAATATCGATTTGTTCACAATTTGACCACATCGGACATAAGTGCTGAAAATTTCTGCGCGGCGTCCGATTTCATTTGCTTGGTCACGTGCAGATAAACTTGGCGCGTGACCTTTCCGTCGCTATGCCCAATCCGGTCCATGATCGCCTCTAGGCTAACGCCAGCTTCGGCAAGCAGGGACACGTGGGTATGGCGGAGCGAGTGCGGCGTAAGGCGATACGGCAAGTTCATCCACTGCGTCAGCCGGTCCATTCGCAGCTCCATCGTCCGGATCTTCGGAGGGTAACCATAGGCTGCATCAATTCTTCCGAAGACGAAATCTCCGTCGTGGTAGGTTTTCCTGTGCAGCATCTTTACTTCATTCTGTTTCGCTTTCCACTCGTCGAGGGCGGCGAACACAATTGGATCGACCTCAATCGTTCGTCGAGACTTTTTAGTTTTCGGTGGAAGGATTTCGTATTGGGTTGAAATGTCATTAGGATTCCAAAGCGTTCCGTTAATCGAGATCGTCCTTTCCTGACGGTTCACGTCCGCCCACTTCAGCGCACAGGCTTCGCCGATCCGCATGCCGGTGTATGCGAGCAGCAGAAAAAACGGATAGTCACCGGGCAGGCCGCGATATTTCGCCAGGCGTAGGAATTCGCGCAACTGCTCTTTCTCCATGTACTTCGGAAGTTCGGTTTCCTCGGAATCCGTTGGTATTTTTACGTGCTCGGTCGGGTCCGTTTTTAAATCGCCGTCCTGCACGGCCATGCGGAAAATTGCGCGAGCCACGCCGTGAATCTCACGGACTGTTTTCCGCTCCATTTTCGAGCACAAATCCAGAACCGTTTCTCGGTACCTTTTTCTGCTGATCGACGGGAGCGGGAGCTTTGCAAAATATCGAAGCAATACCTGAACTTGAAATTCACGAAGACGGACAGAGCTTGGTTTATGACCGCTCATCCGGTACGTCTTCAACCACAACTCCGCATATTCCTCAAACGTGACTCGCGTTTCCCGCACAAACGTCCCGCTTGCCACCTCCGCCTCCACCTTCGCGGCGGCCAGCTCCGCGTCGCGTCTCGTGTCGAATCCACTTTTCGTGTACTGCTTCCTTTTCCCGGTGACAGGGTCCACGCCGATGTCAACCGTGAAAGACCACTTTGCCCCGCACGTGCAGCGTTTCGCGTCCTTCGGGCATTTGCAGCCGCGCCGCCGAATGTACGCCATGGACAACCCTCCTCACTCAAATTTGATCACGTTCATAACCATCTTTCCAATTATACGAGCTTCCACCGGCGGGCAAACGATGGGCGGGTAGTTCGGGTTAGCCGACTGGAGCACCATCGTGCCGTTCTGCCGGTAGACCCGCTTCAAGACAGCCTCATCGCCGATCAGGACGGCGGCGATTTCGCCGTTTTCGACGGTCTCCTGCTTCCGAATCAGAACCAGGTCGCCTTCTTCGATCCTGGCGCCGGTCATACTGTCACCTTTCGCACGGAGGAAAAAGTGCTCACCTGGACCAATCCATTCCTTTGGGATTGGCTCGTAACCCTCGATCTCCTCATACGCAAACACGCCGTTGCCGCAGCTGATCCGACCGATGATGGGGATATTGATCATTTCCCCGAGAACCGGAACCGACCGTTCGTCATAATCATCATCGGCCAGGTAGTCGATCGAAACTCCGAAAAAATCCGCAAGCTTCCGAAGAGTTGATAACTTTATGTTTTCTGTTCCTTTTTCATAGAAATTTACAATCGTGGTGTATGGTATGCCCGACTCCCGAGAAAGCGCCATCCTCGTCAGACCGCGCTCCTTCATCAGAAGATCGAGCTTCTCCGTAAATTTCACTTTCCTTCCTCCCATCTCATTAATTTACCACGCAAGGTAAAATCCTTTCCTATTATATCCCCATTATGTCCATTTGAAAAGAATAATATACCATACAGGAAAATTTTTTGCGCTGATCGGTTGACAAACTACCATGCATGGTATATATTCGAATCACAGCTACCATGTGTGGTAACGGAGGTGATCAAATGTTCCCAAATTTGCGCGCTGAAATGGCACGGAAAGGGTTGGCTGTGAATGAGATCGCTGTTCGGCTCGGGTGCTCGGCTAAGACGCTCCACAGGAAACTTTCGGGGAAAAGCGAGTTCACCCGGGCTGAAATTTTCAAGATCCGGAATGAATTCTTCCCGGATCTCTCCATTGAGTACCTCTTCCAAACTGGCCGAAACCAGAATACCGCCTGAAAGGAGGCGCCTGTGTGAACGATCTCCCCAACATCCTTACCGCGCAGGACATCGCGAAGTTCCTGCGCGTTGGGCCCAAGGTTGTGTATGAGCTGATGAATCTTCCCCCAGCCCACGGTGGAATCCCATCATTCCGCGTCGGCCGGCGCGGAAAGCGCGTGGAAAAGGCGGATTTCCTCCGCTGGCTCGCCGAACGTAAAGAGGTCAGGACGGGATGATCAGCCGCCTTGTCCGCCATCTCATCCACTCCACCGCCGGATGGTCAACGAGCCCGCGCAATCGCCGGGAGCGGAGGGAGCACGCGAAGTTGAATCGGATTCGAGGGAGATGAGTGAGTGCCGCTTGTTCACCTCGATTCAAGGCGTTGCCGATGATTGGGCCATCGGCAAACTTGAATGCAAGTTTAGTAGCTCCGAGTGCTTGTTCTGCCAACTTGTTCATGGCGTTTGCGCCATTGACCAGCGACAGGATTTTAGCGGTTCCTCTCGGAATCGGGACATCCAAATGTGTTATCGCGCTGGCTTTTTATCCGGCGCTTCTGCAAGTTTCCTTGCAGTTCAGCATACGTCATCATCCGCGTGGGATGTCGGGCGCTCGTGGGCGGGTTATTGGTGATCGTCCTCACCGCCTATGCGTTGCACCTTCCGGAGTACACAAAGCGATCTTCCTCCGGCTTGGCTCAAGGTCACCATATCTCCGGGAGACTTAGGTTTCCCTTGAATTCACCCGATTCTCGTTCGCGAATCACTTCGCGACGGGGCAAAAAGCGACACTCACCACAATTTTAAAGCAAAATATGCGTTCCTACCAACATTACTGGAAGGATGTGAAAACCGGATGACCCGAACCCAGCTTCTCGACATCTGTCTTTTCTTCCTCGGCATCGAAGAACGCGCCCTGCTCGAACGCCGCCAGCCCCTCGCCCGCTGGGCCCGCCGCATGTATGAGCGGTATCGCGCCAGGTTGGAACGGGTGAAGGCCGGAGAGCCGGACGTGGCAGCCCGGTCGTACCGGCCGGCGCGGGGGATGGAGCCGCCGGGGGTGGCGCCGTGAACACGATTCTAATGGTGATAGCCGCCATAAATTTCGCCTGTGCAGCAGGTTGGCTCTATCTCCTGATCACCTACGCGCTGAAAAAGCGCGAACTTGACCGTTTCACGATTTACGTCTCGTTATTCCTCACGTTCTTGTTGTTCGTCGGTTACGGGCTCAGATTCATTGGACTGTAGGAGGTGATCCCATGACCAAACACATCCGCCGCATTCAGTTCTACACCCGGAAGGCCGCCGCATACGCGACGGACCGGCGGCCGCGGAATCAACGCAACAAATATCGGTTCGACCGGCTGATGCGCTACAAGGCGGCCATGCACCGCCGGATCGAGGCCGACGGGTACCGGTGGAGGCCGGCGATTGCGCTGGATGGGAGGTGACCAACACCATGCCCGACACCCTGCTCTGGATCACGGAGGCCTGTGACGGTGACCGCTACGATCCATGGCTCCGGGAGAATTGGACGCTTGAGGACGCCATCCACGGATACGCGGTCTTGCAGGTTGCAGTTGAGTCGTACGGGAAAGGACGGTCTTAAATGGACGACGATCGACTGGAGAAATTGGGCAACTACTTCGTCCACTTCCGCATCCGCGAGCGGTACGGCATCACGTTCGAGGAATTCGTCCGCCGCGTGGAGGCGGGGACGTGGGTGGCGTATCTGGCATCTTGAAAGGAGGTGAAAAACGGCATGCAAGTGATCGAATGCGGCCGCTGCGGACGCGCGCTGAAAAACCCGAAGGCTCGGGAGCTCGGATACGGTCTCATCTGCTGGCGGAAGATCCAAGGCGAGACGGCCCGGGACCAGCGTAACGCCGACGACTCGATCGTCATCACCCCGACCATCGCCGACGGCTATGCCGGCGCACGCGGACCGGACGGCACGGTGAAGGTCGTGCGGATCCGGAACGGGGTGCAAGAGCCGCTGCGGCATCTCGTCCATCACAGCCCGGACGGCTTCAATTGGGGCTACGGCGGCAGCGGCCCGGCGGATCTGGCACGCAGCATCATCGGCGACGTTCTCGGCACGACCGATCCGGAACCTGAAATTTACCAGGAGTTTAAACGCGATTTCATTGCCGGACTGTACCAGAACCAATGGGAAATTCCTTTGGTGAACATCGAGCTATGGTTGAAGTTTTTCCGGGTTGAAAGAGAAAAAGCCGCCCTGTGAGGACGGCCAAAAAGAAAACCACCTTATCGGCATTATACCACACTTTGAAGGAGGAGTTATATGCCGATCACTATCACTATTTCCGCCAACAATGCCATGGAGGCAAAGCAGCTGGTGCATGACCTCGCCTATGCGATTTTCCGGCTGCCTGCCGAGGAGATCACGGACACGGAAGTTTCGACAGTGGAGGCGTCTGGCGCTCCGGTAGCATCGGCGGAGCAGCCGGCTGCCCAGGTCGCCCCGGAGCCGGCTCAAACGGCTCCCACGGCGGCGCCGGTGGCCGCTCCGGCCAGCGTGCCGCAGATTTCTGCGCCGCAATCCGCTGCTCCGACTGCCCCCACAGCGGCACCGGCTGCTCAGCCGTCCAACTCGGCGGCTCCAACTGCTCCGGCCTCCGCACCGACGGCCGCGCCGACAACTCCGCCAACCGCACCCACGTCGGTGCCGCAATACGATTTCAACCAGCTGGCGGTCGCAACCATGCAGCTGCAGCAGGCTGGACATAACATCTTCGAAATCTTCCAGCAGTTCGGCATCACGGCGCTGAACCAGCTGCCGAAAGAGCGCTACGGTGAGTACGCGGCCGTGCTGCGGCAGAGGGGCGCGAAGATATGACGGTCGATTCCCACGCGGATCGGGAGCACGCGCTCCTCTCCGCCAGCTCCGCACACCGCTGGCTGCGCTGTACGCCGAGCGCACGGCTGGAAGAGACGCTGCCGGAGCGGCCTTCATCCTACGCCGACTCCGGCCGCCTGGCGCATGAGATGGCGGAGGCAAAGCTCAGGAAACATTTCATCGAGCCAATCGGACCGCAGAAGTTCGCCGGCATTATGCGAAAGTTCCGGCAGAACGAACTCTACACGCCCGAGCTGGAAAAGATCGTCGACACCTTCGTTGACTACTGCAAATCGGTTGAAATGCTGTTCAGCTCGCGGCCATACGTGATGATCGAAACGCGGGTCGACTACTCGCACGTGGCGCCGGGTGGTTTTGGGACCGCCGATTTCATTGCGGTGGGTGACGATCTGCTGGTCGTCGCCGACCTCAAAACCGGTCAGGGTAAGCCAGTGACCGCCCAGGGTAACGAGCAGATGCGCCTCTACGCCTTAGGTGCCCTGAAAGCCGTCGCCGGGATCTTCCCGGTCCGACGCATCCGCATGGCGATCATCCAGCCGCGAGTATACAACGAGCCGCAGGAAGAGGAAATCACGGTCGAAGAGCTGGAAGCCTGGGCAGCAGAGATCGCACCGATCGCTCAGAAGGCCTTTGCCGGCGAGGGCGCATTTGTCGTCGGCCCGCACTGTGAGTTCTGCCGAGCGAAAGAGCGCTGCCGGGCGCGGATCGAACAGTATTTCGCCGCGGCGGAGCTTATGCCGTTCAAACCGCCGATCATTAGCTGGGAAGAGGTGGGAGAGATCCTCCGGAAAGCGGAGGGAATCGTTAGCTGGTACAACGACCTGAAGGAGCTGGCGCTATCTCACATTCTGGACGGCGGTGACGTACCCGGCTGGAAGGCCGTAGAAGGGCGATCCTCCCGGATCTACGCCGACCTGGATAAAGCGTTCGAGGCCCTGAAAGCGGCCGGCATCGACGAAGCGATCCTCTACGAACGCCGGCCGCTCACGCCGGCGCAGCTGGAGAAAGCCCTGGGCAAAGAGCAGTACCGCGAGCTGCTCGAAGTTCCTGGGCACGTCATCAAAGAGCCGGGGAAACCCACCCTGGCGCCGATCGAGGACAAACGTCCCGCCTACACAAAAGCAGCAGCGGTTTTCTCAACCGCTGATGCCCAATAAAAACTTGCAAAGGAGAAGAGACGATGAGTCAAGCAACGAGTGTGGTAACGGGCGAAGTGCGACTGAGCTACGTGAATCTGCTGCAACCGAGAGCCAATCAGCAAGGTGGAGAACCGAGGTACAGCGTGACGATTCTGCTTCCGAAAAGCGATGTGGCGACCTACCAGCGGATTCAGCAGGCCATTCAGGCAGCCTATGAACTGGGTGTCACGACGAAATGGAACGGTGCCAGACCGCCGCTCAAAACACCTATTCACGACGGTGACGGTGTGCGGCCGAACGGTGAGCCATTTGGACCGGAGTGCAAAGGGCATTGGGTTTTCACCGCGTCGAGCAAACAGAAACCGGAGGTTGTTGACGCGCAACTCAATCCGATCCTCGATCCGACGAAGGTGTATTCGGGTGTCTACGGCAGAGTGCATGTGAACTTCTTCCCGTATTCGAACAGCGGCAACCGCGGGATCGGCGCAGGCCTCGGCCCGGTCCAGATCCTGCGCGACGGCGAACCGCTCGGCGGCCGCGTGACGGCGGAAGAGGCATTCGGCAGCGCGCCGGCTCCCAGTCCGGCGCCGGCCGGGTCGGCAGTGTATGGGCAACCTGGCGCATATGTGCCGCCTGCTGCACAGCAGGGCTACGGGCAATACACCAACCCGCAGCCGCCGGCGTATGGCCAGCCTGCCGCCCCGCAGGCGCAGCAACAAATTGACCCGATCACCGGGCAGCCGCTCGGCGGGGGCATCTATGGCATATGAGCCGGTTGAGCGTGGACATCGAAACATACAGCTCTGTCGACCTGTCGAAATCGGGCCTGTACAAATACGTGCAGGCCCCCGATTTCCAGGTGCTCCTGTTCGCTTATAGCCTTGATGGTCAACTGGTGCAAGTGGTGGATCTGGCGCAGGGGGAGCAAATTCCGCCGCACATTGTTCAGGCGCTGTTTGACCCGAGCGTGGAAAAGCGGGCATGGAATGCGGCATTTGAATGGTACGCGCTCGGTCGGCATTTCGGCCTCCCGCGGGATCAGCTCCTGGCGTGGCTGTGGCAGTGGAAGTGCAGCATGGTGCACTCCTACTATTGCGGTTATCCGGGCAGCCTGGCGGCGGCTGGGGAGGCGCTCGGCCTGCCGCAAGACAAGAAAAAGATGTCCGTCGGCGGCGCGCTGATCCGGACGTTCTGCGTCCCGCAGACGCCGACCAAATCCAATGGCTATCGCACGCGCACATTGCCGCACCACGAGCCGGAGAAGTGGCAGCTGTTCAAAGAGTACAACGCAAACGACGTGTACGCCGAAATGGCGATCGCCGAAAAGCTCGACGCCTTCCCGGTACCGGGGCAAGAATGGGTGCTCTGGCTAATTGACATGTGGATCAACGAGCGCGGCGTGCAATGTGACCGCCAGCTCGTTGAATCAGCGATACAAATGCTCGACACGGAAACGGCTGCACTGATCTCTGAAGCAGTACAGCTAACCGGCATCGAAAATCCAAAATCTGTTCAGCAACTTACCCAATGGCTCGAAGAAGAAACGGGCGAGGAAGTGGCCGACCTGCGGAAAGGGACCGTCGCCAAAATGATCAACCGCCTGGAGCCGGGAAAGGCTCGGCGCGTGTTGGAGATTCGGCAAGAGTTGTCAAAGAGCAGCACCAAAAAGTACGCCGCCATGCGTGAAACGGTATGTGACGACGGCCGAATCCGCGGACTGTTCCAGTTCTACGGCGCAAACCGTACCGGCAGATGGGCCGGCCGGCTGGTACAAGTTCAAAATCTGCCGCGGAACAGCCTGCCGGCGATTGAGCTGGCGCGCGGATATGCCGTCCGTGGAGACGCACAGGCGCTGAAATTGCTCTACGGCAGCCTGTCCGACACGCTCTCACAGCTCATCCGCACGGCGCTGATCGCGCGCCCCGGAGCAAAGCTTCATGTCGCAGACTTTTCGTCGATCGAGGCCCGCGTGCTGTCCTGGATCGCCGGCGAACAATGGCGTCTGGAAGTATTCCGGACGCACGGCAAAATCTACGAAGCAACAGCCAGTCAGATGTTCGGCATCCCGCTCGATACCATCACCAAAGAGCTCCGCCAAAAAGGCAAGATCGCGGAACTCGCGCTCGGCTACCAGGGCGGCGTCGGGGCGCTCATTGCAATGGGCGCGCTGGACATGGGGCTGTCCGAGGACGAGCTGCCAGACATCGTTGAACGTTGGCGCAATGCCAACCGCGCCATCGTGCAGTTTTGGCGGTCGATCGGGACGGCGGCGCTTCATGTCGTACAAACCGGCGAGGCGGTGGGGCTCCGAGGACTGGTGATCGCCCGGGAAATGGACTGGAAGACGGGGCAGGACTTCATGACGATTAGACTGCCCAGCGGGCGGAAACTCTTCTATCCGCGCCCGCACATCGTTGAAAACGACCTCGGCCGGCCGGCAGTGCACTACTATGGCACCGAGGGCGGGAAGTGGACAGTCCTGAGCACTTACGGTGGGAAGTTGACGGAGAACGTCGTGCAAGCGATCAGCCGGGATTGCCTCGCCAACGCCATGATGAAGCTGCACATGGCTGGCTTCGAGATCGTCATGCACGTGCACGACGAGATCGTGGCCGAGGTGGAAGGCGATCGACTGGAAGAGATGCTGGCCATCATGCGGGAGCCGATTCCCTGGGCGCCGGGGCTGCCGATGGATGCGGCTGGATTTATCAGCGATTTCTACATGAAGGATTGAGGTGGTTAAGGTGCTGCATCTTCGATCCGGAATGCATGGGACGCCAGTCCCGAAACGAGATGTCGAGCTCAAAGCGAGAAGCAGCGGGCCGGTCATCACATACAAATTGAGCCCCGAGGAGTTGGAACGGTATCGCCAGACCGGTCAGCTCAGCAAGGAGAAAAGACCAATCATTTTGCTTTCAAAATCGAAACGTGAAAAGGAGGATACCGAATTGGCGGAACTGACCAGGGAGCAATATTTACGGTTACGGCTTGAAGGTAAAAGCCGTTCCGAAATTCAAAAGAGATATTTTCCCACTAACACGACGAAATTTTACCGGAACCTGAAAGAGTGGGGCGTCCGGGAAAAGGAAGATGAGGATAAGGCGCTGGAGCAGTTGCGGGGCGAGCAACAGCCTGCTCCTGATTCGCGTGAAGAAGCAGATCAGTGCACATTTACCCAGGAGCTGCAACAGGACATGCAAAAGGACGCGATCGTTGAACGCCTCAACCAGCTGCTCGCTGAGAAAACGGTCCGGATCAGGGAGCTGGAGGAGGCTGTCACCCAGCTCCAGGCGGAACGGGACGCCCTGCTGCAGACGGTTGAGAAGGCCGTAGACACCGATCCGGGCCAAATCTCCGAAATCAAGCTCATCGACGTGATCAATTTCGCCACGGAAGGCCTAACCGGCGTTGCTGCCTACTGTACCGGAGCCGTGATTCAGCACCTGTGTGCGTGGAAAAGTGTCGAGGATCTGAAAAAGGCCCGCTGGCACCTAGACCAGCTCATTGAGGAAGCGGCAAAATGATCACCGTCCTTAAATGGGGCGCCATGTACGGAATGCTCGAGGAAGGAGAGAAGATCCGGCCGGAAGCCGTACAGCTCGGGGAGCAGCTGATTGTCCCTGGGGACAAAATCTCAAAAATCGGTCGCAAAGCCCGCAGCACTTTTGAGATGCAGGACGGCTTCTGGCTGGAATACGTCGGTCGGGTGGACCGCACGCTCCTGTTCGTCTCCAGGCCGACCGGAGCAAACGGAGACCCCTGGTATTACGCTTTCCATTATGTCGATCCGGAAACGCTGATCATCGGATCTGAGCATGGATGCAGAGACATTGTGCCGGATGAAATCCAATTTGCAGTTTTGAGGTGACCTCACATGTTCAAAGAAATCATCCTTAACAAACATATCAAAAAATTTGTTGGTTTGGGAGGCCTGACCCCTGTTCTGGCCGGCATCTTCTACGCCGCCGACGGCTGCGTCTACGCGACGAACCGGCATTATGCAATCCGGGTGAGAGACGCCCACAAGCTCAGCTCACCGGTCATCCTGCACGCCAAAACCGGCGCGCCGATCGAAGGCCAATATCCGGACGTGGAAAAAGTTTTTAACGACGTCCAGTATGCCGGTGAGTTCAGCTACACAGAGCCAAAAGAATTCAATCAGGCCCTCTTTGCCGCGGAATGCGCCCTCGCCGTCGCTCTCAAAATCGACAAAAGAGTCCCGCTCATCCGGCTTGCATACCTGGATGGACGCATTCATCTGTTCGCGAAGGACGAAGAAAACACGGTGAGCTTCAGAGGCTTCTTCGGGACCTACGACAAAGAGGACTTCCCGCTCATCATCCTGAACGCCAATTATCTCGCTAACGCGATGACCGTGTTTTCGGAGATCCCGTTCGAGGGGGTCAAAGTCCGATTCAGCAGCCCACATAACCCTATCCTGATCACGGATGAAGCCAACGTTGACGTGATCATTTTGCCCGTTCGCAGCTCAACGAACAGCTAAGGGGTGCAGCCATGTCTCTCGTCTATAACCGAGAGCTCACCATCTCCGTCGGCGGCCACCGAAAGTCGACGAGCTGGCAAGCACAAAAAATCTACTGGTCCGAGCTCATCGAACGCCTGCGCGTGGCCGTGCGGGGAACGGAGACGCTCGCCGAATACCTGAAACTGCCGAAGTCCCGCCAGGACGATCTCAAAGACGTTGGCGGCTTCGTCGGTGGTGAACTCTCCGGTCCCCGCCGAAAAAACAATGCCATCGTCGGCCGGGATCTCATCACGCTCGACCTGGACAACATCCCGCCGTTCATGACCGATGATGTGCTGCGCCGGATCGACAGCCTTGGCTGCGCCTACGTCGTCTACAGCACCCGCAAGCACTCCCCGGACCGGCCCCGGCTGCGTATCCTCGTCCCGACGGACCGCACCATGACGCCGGACGAGTATGAGCCGATCGCCCGCAAACTCGCGGAAATGATCGGCATCAGCATGTGCGATCCGACGACATTTGAGCTGGTCAGACTCATGTACTGGCCAAGCTGCTGCTCAGACGGCGAGTACGTCTACTGCTACGGAGACAAACCGTTTCTGTCCGCTGACGGCATGCTGGCGCTCTATGCGGACTGGCGCGACTGGACGAGCTGGCCGCAGATCCCAGGCGATGATAAAAAGCACGTCCGCTTGGCCGCGAAGCAAGGCGATCCGCTCACAAAGCCGGGCGTCGTCGGGGCGTTCTGCCGCCTGTACGACATCCACGCCGCGATCGAAAAGTTTCTGCCAGGCGTCTACGAGCCAGCGGACGACGCCGCCCCGCCCGGCCGCTACACGTACACGGCCGGCAGCACGACCGGCGGCGCCGTGGTGTATGACGACGGGAAATTCCTCTATTCCCACCACGCCACAGACCCGTGCAGTGGACGCCTCGTCAATGCCTTTGATCTAGTGCGCCTGCACAAGTTCGGCGACCTGGACGACGATGCGCTGCCGGACACGCCGACGAATCGCTTGCCGTCATACACCGCCATGGTGGCTTTTGCGCTGAAAGACGCCGGCGTGGCAGCGATCATGCAGCAGGAGCGGTACGAGCGCGCTGTCGAGGTGTTCCAGGGCGCCGAAGTGCAGCCAGTCGGCGACCCTGAGCAGGACGACTGGATCAAGCTGCTCGAGCTCACACCGACCGGCATGGCGGCGAAAACCATCGACAACATCGTGATCATCCTGGAACACGACCCGCTGCTCAAGGGCAAAATCGCCTACGACGAATTCGCCGTCCGCGGGATGGTGCTCGGACCCCTTCCCTGGGACCCGCGTCCGGAACGCCGGCAGTGGACCGACACTGACGACGCCGGCCTGCGCTATTACCTCGAACGCGCCTATCAGATCACCGGCAAAGAGAAAATCCTCGACGCCGTTGCGATCGTCGCCCACCGGCACAGGTACAACGAGGTGCAAGAGTATCTCACATCGCTTACCTGGGACGGCGTGCCGCGGCTCGATACGCTGCTCATCGATTACCTCGGCGCCGACGATAACGTCTACACCCGGGCGGTCGCCCGCAAAGCCATCGTCGCTGCCGTCGCCAGGGCGATGCAGCCAGGCTGCAAGTACGACTACATGCCGATCCTGGCCGGACCGCAGGGCATCGGAAAGTCGACGTTCCTCCGGGTCCTCGGGCGCAAATGGTACAGCGACAGCCTGACCACGTTCGAGGGCAAGGAGGCCAGCGAGCTCATCCAGGGCATCTGGATCATCGAGGTGGCTGAGCTGCAGGGCTTCAATAAATCCGAAACCAACGCCATCAAGCAGTTTCTCAGTCGCACAGAGGACATTTACCGGGAGCCTTACGGCCGGCGGACAACGGCCTTCCCTAGACGCTGCGTGTTCTGGGGCACGACGAACGACAGCGAGTTCCTCCGGGACGCGACCGGCAACAGGCGTTTTTGGCCGGTCGATGTTGGGCTGAATCCGCCGAAGAAATCAGTTTTCGAGGATCTGGAACGCGAGGTCGACCAGATCTATGCGGAAGCCTATGTCTACTGGCAGCGTGGTGAATCGCTGTACCTGACAGGCGAAGCGGCCGAGATCGCCGTGCGCCAACAAGAGGAGCACCTGATTGGTAGCGCAAAGGAAGGCCTGATCCGCGAATTCGTGGAACGGCCGGTACCAGTGGGATGGGAAAAACGCGATATTCCATCGAGGCGCCTGTATTGGTCGGCCGAGTTCGGCCGGGGTGAAAGCGAGACGGTGCCTCGGGATCGGATCTGTGCGGCCGAGGTGTGGGTCGAGTGCTTCGGCGGAGATCTGAAGAACCTGAAACGGACGGATGTACTGGAGATCAACAGCATTTTGGCAAGGATGCCCGGGTGGAGCAGCAAACCGGTGCCCATCCGGTGCGGACCTTATGGGGTGCAAAAAGGGTTTTACCGGGAGGTGTTATAGGTCGATGAAGCTGTTTCTTCAGCCTGTAACTTTGTAACTTTGACTTGTAACTTTGAATTGGAAAGTTACACCAATTGTAACCTTGTAACCTTGAAAGTTACGGTCAAAGTTACAGCCAGAAACCGCATAACAACAGGCATTTTAAGGATTTTGTAACTTTGTAACTTTGTTTCTATTATAAAAGGTTCAAATAGGCAGAATAGAGGGAATTGGGCGCGTATATATACCCTCTAATCTCTCTAACGCGCCTGTATAGAGGGTTTAATATATACGCGCGTTACAAGGTTACAAAGTAACAGCGGGAGGTTTGAACCGTGAGGGAACGGAGCGTCGAAATCTACCTCCGGGAGCAGGTACGCCAGGCTGGCGGGATCGCCTATAAGTGGGTGAGCCCGGGCAACAACGGCGTACCGGACCGGATTGTAATCATGCCCGGCGGGCGGGTGGTGTTCGTCGAGCTGAAAGCGACCGGTCGGAAGCCGACGCAACTGCAACAATATCAACACGAGCGCTTGCGCGCGCTGGGCTGTGACGTGCGGGTGATCGACAGTCGCGAAGGCGTAGACACGCTGATCCGGGAGCTGACGGGAGGTTGATGTGATTGCCCAAAGTTGAAGTCACTTGTCTATGGTGTGGGAAAAAGATTTACAGGTATCCCAGCCAGGTTAAGGAGCGGAATTTTTGCAGCAAGCAATGCAAAGATACTCACGTCACAAAGCGACTTAATCCGGAAGGCTACAAGCGCAATTTCAACGCATGGCATCTGCCCGAGCTGAATCGGAAATTGAACCCAACACGCATGACGCCTGAAGTCAGGCAGAAATTACGCGAAGCCAGACTGGGCACCGGTGAAGGGAAGTCATACGAGAAAACATATGGCCGACACACACATCGAATTGTCGCCGAGCAGATGCTGGGAAGACCGTTGAAGCCTGGCGAAGTGGTGCACCACATTAACGGTAACAAGCGGGACAATCGACCTGAAAATTTGCGAGTGTTCGCATCTCAGAAGGAACATGCCGCATGGCATGCTGCCGAGTACAGATTTTTCTTTGGTAAGAGGGGGTGATGCCGTGGAAAAGTTCATACCGCATCCGTACCAGAGGTACTGCATTCATCGGGTTGTGACGGAGCCGTATCTCGGATTGATGCTGGATATGGGCTTGGGTTAGGAAAAACCGTGATTTCCCTAACCGGCATCAACGACCTCATGTACAACCGTTTCACAGTGCGGAAGACGCTGGTGGTGGCACCGAAAAAGGTTGCTGAAGCTACGTGGACAGACGAGGCGGCGAGATGGGAGCACCTTCAACTGCTTCGCGTTCAAACAGTCTTGGGAACGGAAAGGCAGCGTTTAAGAGCTTTGGCGACACCAGCAGATATTTACGTCATCAACCGGGACAACGTCCAGTGGCTCGTTGACCATTACCGGCAGGCTTGGCCGTTCGACATGGTGGTTCTGGACGAGCTGTCCAGTTTCAAGAATCCGCAATCGATCCGGTTCAAGGCGATGAAGCGCGTCCGACCGAAGATCCAGCGGGTGCTGGGGCTGACTGGGACGCCGGCGCCGAATGGGCTGTTGGATCTTTGGGCGCAAGTTTACCTGTTGGATCAGGGACAGCGGCTTTATTCGCGGTTTGAACAGTTTCGGACTCGCTTCTTCGACCGCATCCCGATGGGCGATTTCAGCAAATACGAGTCTAAGATCGGCGCTGAGGAGGCAATCAAGGCCGCAATCGAGGACATTTGCATCAGCATGAAGGCGGAGGACTATCTGGAGCTGCCGGAGCTGGTTCAGAACAGGATTCCGGTTGAGCTGGACGCGAAGGCCCGGCAGGCGTACCGGCAGTTCGAGCGGCAGCAGGTGCTGGAGCTGGATGGCGAGACGATTACCGCCGCCCAGGCGGCCGCGGTGACAAACAAGTTGCTGCAGTTTTGCGCCGGTGCCGTGTATGACGAGAACCGGAACGTGCATGAGATCCACGACGCGAAGATCGAGGCGTTTCTGGAGCTGGTTGAAAGCATGCAGGGCAAGCCGCTTCTGGTGTTTTACGGCTACCAGCACGACCGGGACCGGATCTTGCGGGCGATGAGGCAGAAAATGCGGGGGCTGGAAGTTCGAGAGCTGAAGGGCCCGCAGGACTATGCGGATTGGAACGCCCGGAAAATCCACGTTGCCCTGGCGCACCCAGCGTCGACGGCTTACGGGCTCAACCTTCAGCGAGGCGGAAACCATATCTGCTGGTTCACGTTGCCCTGGTCGCTGGAGCTGTACGAGCAGGCACAGAAGCGGCTGCATCGGCAAGGGCAGGAGGAGAAGGTCATCGAGCATTTTCTCATGGTGCGGGACAGCATGGACGAAGAGGTGGCGAAGCGTCTGGAGAGCAAGGCGCGGACGCAGCAGGCGTTGATCGATGCACTGAAAGTGCGCATGGAAAGGGTGAGGACAGCTTGAGCCGCGAGGAAAAGCGGGCCTTCTACCAGCGGGTCCGCAAACTCGGCTACCGCGATTTCTGGCAGGCCATGGACGAGCTGCACACCCGGGCGTACCAGATGGCCGCAAAGCATTACCAGGAAGCGATGGATATCGTGCTGACGCCGAAACAAAAGGCCGCCGTGGTGGCGAAGGCGGAGGAGATCCGGGAGCTGTGGGATGGAGTTTCTGAGGTGAGCGTTGATACCACGGATGTTGACGGGCATCTGGTGGATGAGTCGGCTGTTTACGGAGTTGATTGCCGGAACGGGAGGTGCGAGTTTTGAAGCGATGCAGATGTGGCCGACTGCTTTGTGATCTGTGCGAACGGCGCCGGGCGAAATTCGTCATGAAAAACCGGCATAACGGCAACAAGCTGAACGTCTGTGAAACGTGTTACCGGCAGATTTGGGGAAAGGAGGCGGCGAGAGGATGATCCAAATCAAATTGCGCCGTGGCACATTCCAGCATGTCGAATCCGAGTTGTACGCCTATCACGACACCAGGAAGGAAATTGTCCGTCTGAAAAACGAGATCCTGCACGCATCCGCGCCGCCTGATGAGAATGCCGGCGGCAGCCGCGGGAACATGCCGGGCGATCCGACCGGGCGGACTGCGGTGCTGATGGTGACGCATCGCCGGATCGAGCAGTTGGAGAGGATCGTCGAGGCGATTGAGAGCGTCGTCGAACGGCTGCCGGAAAAGAAAAAGCAGCTGGTGCAGCTGCGGTACTGGGACAAGCCGAGGACATTGACGTGGGATGGGATTGCGTTGCGGCTGGATGTGAGTCGTGCGACTGCGATACGCTGGCGTGACGAGATTGTTTATGCCATCGCCGAAAAACTTGGATGGCGATGAAATGATACTTTTATGAGACTTTTGGCCTCGCAAATCATGATAAACTGATACCATCGGAGAAGCATATTTCCGGAGCCCGGCCAGATCGGCCTGGGCTCTTTTCGTCCAGCCGCCTCGCTGGCGAGTAGCGGGCCTCGCCTCCTCCGCCGGGACCGGACCGGTGCGGGGCGGCTGTCCGGGGTTTGTGCAGGAAAATCCTCCCATGTGTCGAAGTATGACACCTGGGAGGGATGAAAATGTCAAAAGCTTGGGATGAAATTGCCAGTGAAATTGTGCAGGAAGTGGTGAAAGCGAGAGGTCAAGCAATTAGTGGCGCAAATGGACAGGCGGTTGAAATCTTGATGAAGAAATATCTCTCCGATGAAGCGATTACGCAATTATTAAAAACTGTCGCTAAAGCGATGGAGGAAGCTTATAATCCACAATAGCGCCTTTGGCGCTTTTTCTTTTGTCTTTTTTCGAGGTGGTGATCATGAGCCTGACGCCGAAACAGCAGCGCTTCGCAGACGAATACCTGATCGACCTGAACGCTACGCAGGCGGCGATTCGGGCGGGGTATAGTCCGAGGACGGCAAACGAGCAGGCAGCTCGATTGTTAGCGAAAGTTAGCGTCCGTTCGTACATCGACCAGCGGATGGCTGAGCTCAGCCGACGGACTGGCGTCACCCAGGAGCGCATCATCCGCGAGCTGGCGAGGATCGCTTTTTTGGATCCGACGAGAGTGATTAATATGGGAACAGCCGAGCTGGCCGACGACGCCTCCGAGGACGACCGCGCGGCGATTGCTGCCGTGAAGGTGAAGAGGTTTCCGACGGAAGCCGGGGAAGGCGTTGAGCGCGAAATCAAGCTGCATGACAAGATTCGCGCTCTTGAGCTTCTCGGCAAGCGTTTCGGCATGTTCATCGACCGTCAGCAGGTCGAGGTCCAGGGCGCTGTGCAGATCGTGGATGATGTTCCGAATGAAAAACCGAGAAAAACGGAGCAATAACGAGAAAAACGGAGATCGTGTTTCTCGATTTTGAGCCGTTTTTCTCGATGTTTCACGGAAGCGAAATCGCCGAAAACGGCCGATTTTGGTCTTTTTTGAAGATTGGACATTCGGACATGTTCACAAAATCCCGAATTTTGTGCAGATGTCTGTTGGTGGTGGTTGACTTGAAATGCAAATTCGGCTAACCGATCTCATCGCACCTTCGTTCTACGAGGTTCATCACGCAGTCAAATCTGGCGCCGCCACACATTTTCTGCTCAGTGGTGGCCGGGGCAGCACGAAATCGTCGTTTGCGGCGATCGAGATTATCCTTGGCATGATGCGCGATCCCCAGGCGAACGCGGTCGCGCTGCGGAAAGTCAAGGACACGATCCGTGAAAGCGTGTTTGAACAGCTTCTCTGGGCGATCGAGAAACTTGGCGTCAGGCACCTGTGGCACGCGAGCGTATCGCCAATGCGGTTGACATACATTTCGACAGGACAAACGATCATCTTCCGCGGGGCGGACAACCCGCGAAAGGTCAAGTCCGGGAAGCTGCGCAATGGTTACGTGAAGTTCATCTGGTACGAAGAGGCTGACGAGTTCTCGTTAGAAGACATTCGGACAATCAACCAGACATTCATGCGCGGCGGCGACAGCTTCCGCGTTTTTTATACCTTCAACCCGCCGAAAAGCCGTAAGTCATGGGTGCATGAGCACAAAAACAACCCGCCGCCTGGCTGGTTTGTGCATCATAGCACCTACTTGGACGTGCCGCGGGAATGGCTTGGGGAGCAGTTTTTCATTGAGGCCGAGACGCTCAAGGCGCGAAACGAGTTGGCCTACCGGCACGAGTACCTGGGCGAGGACGTCGGTACCGGGGGAGAGGTGTTCCGGAACCTAACCATCCGTCGGATCAGTGACGAAGAGATTGCCGCGTTTGACCGTATCCGGCGCGGGCTGGACTTCGGCTTCGCGGCCCACCCGACGCATTACGCGGTCATGCACTACGACGCCACGCGGCGCCGGCTGTTCATCTTCTTCGAGATCCACAAGGTCGGTATGAGCAATCGCGCGCTTGCCGAGGCGATCAAGGCCGAGAACAAGTCCAACTCCCGGGTGACGGCTGACAGTGCCGAACCGCGGACTATCGCGGAACTGCGCAACCTCGGCGTCAACGTCGTCGGGGCGAAGAAGGGGCCGGACAGCGTGGACCACGGCATCAAGTTCCTTCAGGACCTGGACGAGATCGTCATCGACCCGGAGCGCTGCCCGAACACCGCCCGGGAGTTCCAAAGCTATGAGCTGGAGCCGGACGGCAACGGTGGGTGGAAGGACGGTTTTCCGGACAAGGACAATCACAGCATCGACGCCGTGCGGTACGCGCTGGAGGATGATATGAAGCACGTGAAAGTGCGGGTTGGCAATAAGGCGAAGATTGGGGTGAGATGATGCCCATTGTTCGAGATCGATCGTTGCTTCCGGACTGGAACAATATCCCGCCGGAGATGATTCGAAATTGCATTCAGGAGCACCTGACGAGCATTCCGCGGCTCAACAAGCTGGAAGCGTACTATCTGGGCAATCACCCGATCTTGGATCGGCAGATGACGAAGGGTTTGCCGAACAACCGGATCGTTGCCAACCATGCGAAATACATCACGGATGTGGCCGTGGGGTACGTGCTGGGTGACCCGGTGAAGTACGAGGGCGACGGAATCGAGCCGATTCTTGACGTTTTCAGCCGGGTGGACGTTCACTCGCACGACGCGGAGCTGGCGAAGGACTTGTCGATCTTCGGTGTCGGCCGGGAGCTCTACTACATGACCGACGACGAAAACCCGATCCCGAAGCCGGCCGTGATCGACCCGCGGAAAATTTTCCTGGTCGTGGACGACACGGTCGAGCAGCGACCGCTGTTTGGCTGTCACTATTACGAGAAGCGCGACATTAACAATCAGGTGATCGGATACAACGTCAACGTCTACACGGCGCAAGAAGTGATTCGCTACTTCGTGAAGGACCTGGACAGTCAGGCGTATGAGGAGCTCGGCCGGGAGCCGCATTACTTCGGCGGTGTGCCGATCGTGGAATTCTCAAACAATGAGGAACAGCAGGGTGACTTCGAGCAGGTCATCAGCCTGATCGACGCCTACAACGTGCTCATGAGCGATCGCGTCAACGACAAAGAGCAGCTGGTGGACGCGATATTGAAGCTCAAGGGTGTGTCGATCGGGGATGATGAGGAAGAGGCCAGCAGGACGATCAACCTGCTCAAGCAGTACAAGGTTCTGGAGCTTCCGGCCGACCAAGGCGCCGATGCGCAGTGGCTGGTCAAAAACCTGAACGAGTCCGACGTCGAGGTGCTCCGGAATGCGATCCGTGATGATATTCACCAGTTTGCCATGGTGCCGAACCTGACGGATAAAAACTTCGCGGCCAATGCTTCCGGCGTCGCCATGAAGTACAAACTGCTCGGCCTGGAGCAGCTGGCTGTCATCAAGGAGCGATACTTCAAGAAGGGCCTGCGTAAGCGGCTGCAGTTGTTTGCCAACGTCCTCCGTGTCAAAGGCAAAGCGGTGGACGTGTCCAACGTCACCATCACCATTACGCGAAATCTGCCGGCGAACGACCTGGAAGCGGCGCAAATGATCGCCCAGCTGCAAGACTTGGTGTCGCACAAGACACTTGTCAGCCAGTTGTCCTTTGTGAATGATCCGCAGGCTGAGGTCGACGCCAAGAACGCTGAGAAGGAAGAAAACCTGCGGAGGCAGCAGGCGGCGTTCGGTTTCCCGGTGGAGCGTGAGGGCGATGTAGATGGCGATGCGGAACAATGATTACTGGGAGCGCCGGGCGCGGCAGCGGATGGCCGAATATCACCGGCGAAATGATGAGGTGATTCGGCATATCGTCGCAGCGTACAACCGCGGTCAGCAGAACGTCCTGGAAGAGATCGAGCGCATTTTTGGAACTTACGTCAAGAACCACGACCTGACGCCGGAGGAGGCGCGACGACTTCTTTCCGAACCCATCAGCCGTCGGGAATGGGAACGAATCCGGGAGCAGTACCGGAAGGTCAAAGATCCCGAAATTCGACGCCGGCTTCTCGCCATTCTGAATGCACCGGCGTATGCGGCCCGAATCACGAAGCGGCTTGCGCTCCAGGCTGACATGCTCATCCAGTCGAAGCTGATCGCGGATGTGGAGCTGGAGCTGCTCACCCGGGCGCTCATGAGCACGATTAACGAGGCGTATTACCGGACCATATTCGACCTGCAGCGTGGCACCGGGTACGTCTTTGATTTTGCCGCGATGCCGCGACGGACGATCGAGGCGATTTTGAAGCGCCCCTGGAGCGGCGAGCATTTCAGCAAGCGGATCTGGGGAAACACGGATGTTCTGGCCAAGACGCTCACCGAAGTCATCACCGGCGGGCTCATGAGTGGCGCCAGCATTCGGCAGATGCGGGAGCAGATCGAGGAGCGTTTCGCCGTCAGCAAACACGCCGCGAACCGGTTGCTCAGGACCGAGACGACCTATATGGCTAACGCCGCGGAGATGGAAGCATACGAGGAAGCCGGCATCGAGCGATACCGCTTCGTGGCGACGCTTGATTTGCGGACGTCAGAGAAGTGCCGGCAACAGGATGGCAAGGTGTACCTGGTCAAGGACGCCAGCCCCGGCGTGAACATGCCGCCCATGCACCCGAATTGCCGCAGCACAACGGTCGCGGTGATCGATGTCGGCGAAGAGATGAACCTGCAGCGCCGGGCCAGGGACCCGGTGACGGGAAAAACGATGCTCGTCCCGGCCAGCATGAATTATCA
The DNA here is from genome assembly GCA_002159075.1 of Bacillus thermozeamaize. Classification (NCBI taxonomy): domain Bacteria; kingdom Bacillati; phylum Bacillota; class Bacilli; order Caryophanales; family Bacillaceae; genus Bacillus; species Bacillus thermozeamaize. Next base: position 39,535 of record LZRT01000087.1, on the reverse strand, counting down.
GCAGTGGTATGACACATACGTGAAGGGCAAGAAAACAGCCTGATTTCCGGGCTGTTTTTCTTTACGTCCAGCACGTGCGGCATGACGTTAAACTGCTGTCACGGGAAAAAGCCGACGGGCGTTAAACGGGAGGTATCAATCATGATGAACCAATTCGAAAATGCCAGGACGCGGCTTCTGCCGCTCAATCTTCAGCTTTTTGCCGAGGGGGACAGCTCGGCGGGCGGCGAGGCCGCTGTCGACGCCGGAGGTGGTTCAGCCGGCAGCCAAGAGACGACCGACAAGGGCAAGGGCGAAAAGATCACCTTCACGCCAGAACAGCAGGAGTACATCAACAAGCTGATCGGCCAGACCATCGCTAAAGAGCGCTCCAGGTGGGAGAAAGAATTCCAGACGAAGCTCGACGAGGCCAAAACGGAGGCGGAGAAGCTCGCCAAAATGACCGCAGAACAAAAGGCCGAGTACGAGCGCCAGAAGCGCGAGGAAGAGCTGGCGAAGCGCGAACGGGAGATCACGCGCCGTGAGCTTCGGGCGACCGCGCTGGAGACGCTCGCGGAGAAAGGGCTGCCGAAACAGTTGGCCGAAATCCTCGACTACACTGACGCGGAAAGCACCAATAAGTCCATCGAAGCGGTGGAAAAGGTGTTCCGCGAAGCGGTCGAGCAGGCCGTCAATGAGCGCCTCAAAGGCGGAGGTGCGCCGAAAGGCGGGACGGGAGGCGGAGGCAACAAGCTTCCCGATGAGGACCGCATCAAACAAATCTTTGCGCAGAGGTGATTTGAAAAATGCCGATCAACACGCTGGAGTATGCAAAGCTTTTCCAGACGCAGCTGGACCTGCAAGCCGAACAACAATCCACGTCCGGCTGGATGGAAGCGAACGCCGTCGATGTCATCTACAACGGCGGCGACGAAATTAAAATCCCGGACATCGTGGTGCAGGGCCTGGCGGACTATGACCGCGACACGGGCTTCGTGCAGGGTTCTGTGACTTACAAATACCAAACGCACAAGCTGACCATGGACCGCGGCCGGACGTTCCAGCTGGATGCCATGGATGTGAACGAAACGAACTTCGGCGCCAGTGCCGCGAACGTCATGAGCGAGTTCCAGCGCACGAAGGTGATCCCAGAAATCGATGCCTACCGGTACTCTAAGATTGCCACGAAAGCCATCGCGGCCGGAAACCAGGAAACCTATACGCCCGACAAATCGACGATTCTTGAGAAGCTCTACAGCCACATCTACACCCTGGCGGATCGCGGGCTGGACACAGAACAACTGGTCATCACGATCAGGTGGCCGGTGTATCAAATTCTGATCAACAGCGAAGAAATCAAAAAGCAAATCGATGTCGGCAACTTCCGCCAGGGCGGCATTGACCTGCGTATCCGTTTCCTCGACGGCATCCCGCTGATCCCGGTGGCCTCGAACCGCATGCGGACGGCCTTCGTCTTCTACGACGGGAAAACGTCCGGCCAGGAAGAAGGCGGCTTCGTGCCTGCGGTGGGCTCCAAGGTTGTCCACTGGATCGTGTCGTCCCGCCGGGCGCCGATCGGGATTCAGAAGACGGATGTGGTCCGCATCTTCGACCCGATGACGAACCAAAACGCCAACGCCTGGAAGATCGACTACCGCAAGTATCACGATCTGATCATCCCCGAAAACAAGGTCCGCGAAATCTACGTGGCCACGGAGGAATGATCCATGATCGTGCTGCAGCGTGAAAACGTCGTGAAGCTGGCTGCGACGGAACACCAGGCGCAGAAGTATGAGCGGCAGGGGTTCGTTCGGATCGCCCAGTCGGATAAGCCTGACGCGGCTGCGGAAGGCGCAGCAAAGAACAAGAAGACGGAGGGTGGCAAATAAGCTGCCCTCCGTTTTCATGGAGGTGACAGCCCGTGACCACCCTCGAAAAGCTGAAAATCATGCTCGGAATTACCGGCTCGGATCAGGATGAAGCGCTGAGCCTGCTGCTTGAAGACGTGAAGAACGATTTGCTCACATGGACTAACCGGACAGAGCTTCCGCCCGCCCTGGAACCGATCCAGCGGCAGATAGCAGTGATCCGATACAACCGCCAGGGCGTGGAAGGGCAGACGTCGCACAGCGAGGGCGGCGTCAGCCGGTCATTCGAGGACTTGCCGGAATCCATCCGGGCGGCGATCAACCAGTATCGCTTGCTGAAGGTGGTGCGGTATGCGGCTCCGTCGGCGTGACCAGCGGGCTGTCGTTTTCCGGCCGCGCATCACCGAAAAGGAGCCGGATGCAACGACCTACGAAACTTGGGGCGATCCGGTGACGATCTTCGGGCACGTTCAGCCGGCCGGCGGCCGTGTCACGGCGGAGATGTACGGCGAGCGTGCCGCCTACATGCTGACGATGTACGTCGAGGGTAGGCCGGCCGTCACCGAAAGCGCTGGTGCATGGGTGGACGTTCCTCCGGAAATCCCAAACCCGGATTACCGGGTCGTCGCCATCCGTCCATGGTCTGGGCACACTGTCATCGACCTGGAGAAGGTGAGATCGTGAGCCTGCAAGGATTGGATCGCCTCTTGAAAAAGTTGGATCAGCTAGGTGGAAACAACCGGAAGGTCCTCCGGACTGGCGTCCTTCAGGCGGCGATGAAGGTTCAGGCCGACGCAAAGATGCTTGCACCGGTAGCTGAGATCGACGGTGGGACGCTTCGTGGCAGCATTCAGGCCACAGTGGAAGAGCGCGGCGGGACGGTCGTCGGCAAGGTTTCGACGAATGTCTATTACGCCCCATACGTCGAATTCGGCACCGGTCAGCGCGGCGAGGCGTCGCCGTCTCCGCCGAAGTACGACGGCGATCTTTCTTACCGTCAGGACTGGGCAGGAATGGCAGCTCAACCGTTCCTCTTCCCAGCGGCGGAGCAGAATAGGAAGGTCGTGCCGCAGATCGTCGCGCGGCATCTGCGGAACGAAATCCGGAAGCTGGTGAGAGGTTGATGTATGACGTCAAGGCCGAGATCAACGCGTTGCTGGAGTCCATCCCGGGCGTTACCGTGTCGTATGCGTATCCAAATGATTTTTCAAAGCTGCCGCACATTTCGTTCTACGAGCTCGCCAACAGCGACCCGCTCCGGATTGCAAACGGCCCGCTGAGCGACATCAGCATCCAGATCGATATCTGGCATAACCGCTCGACCGGACAGATCGCGCAGCAGGTGGACGAAAAAATGAACAGCATCGGCTTCCGCCGGCAATTCGCAGCTGACGTGCCGGACCCGAGCGGAATCATCCACAAAACCATGCGTTACCGCGGCGTCGTTGACGTGCGGTCGAATCTTGTATACCAGTGAGGTGAGCGCAATTGTCCGGAATTCTTTCGAAAGACACGACGCTTTCGTACAAGAAAAGCGGGATGACGGATTTCGAGGAGATCCCGTTGCTCATGGAAGTGCCGGAAATCGGTGGAGATCCGGAAAGGGTTGAGGTCACGACCTTGGCGGACAGTGTGCGGAAATACATTTCCGGCGTTCGTGACTTGGGTGACCTGCAATTCAAATTCCTGTACGACAACAGCGGACCTACAAGCAACTACCGCATCTTGCGCGGGTTGCAGGAAAACAATGAGGTGGCAACGTTCAAGGTCGAGTACCCGGACGGCACGGCGCATCAGTTCGACGCATACGTGTCGGTTAAGATGGACGCTGCCGCCGTGAACGCGGCGCTGACCTTCACGGCCACCATGTTCCTGCAGTCGGACATTGTGGTGACGAATCCGACGCCGTAAGGGCTTGGTGATTGAAACGGTTTACTTCTCCCCTCCGTCCTATGGTAAAATAATTCAAAAGTACCATACGGACGGAGGGGCATTATCATGCGTTACTTTTTGTGCTTTTTGCCACCCTTGGCGGTTTTGTCTACTGGTTACGTCGGGTCGTTTTTGCTGAACATCATATTGACCATTTTGGGTTACGTTCCAGGTGTCATTCACGCATTTCTCATCGTAAACAAATATTACGCCGACAGACGGCACAAAGAACTGGTTCAGGCCATCAAAAGCAAGTGAAACGGAATATCGCATTCAAAGCACTCTCGCATATGAGGGTGCTTTTTATATTGCCAAAAAGGGGTTGAGCAAATTGCTTTACACCACGTTCACGGTTGGTGAAAAGGAATACAAATTGCGTTTGCCCGCCAAAATCGCGGTCGATGTGGAACGGAAAATCGGCAAATCGCTGTTGGCGGTTTTTGGCGAGGGGAAGATGAGCGATCTTCCGAGCATTGAAACGATTGTCACGGTCCTGCACGGCAGTTTGCAAACCTATCAGCACGGCATCACGATGGATGATGCTTTCGAGATTTATGACCGGTATATCGAAAATGGCGGTTCCTATGCCGGAATGATTCAAGTTCTCGTTGAAGTACTGAAGGTATCCGGTTTTTTCAGAGCGGCTCCGACGACGGGGGCCGGCAAGAAGGCGAAGCAGTAAACAGTTTGACCGAACTTTTTGAGAAACTGCATCCTATCGCTGTACAGCACGGCGTGGATGCAGTTTCTTTTTGGGACATGACATTCAGGGAAATTTTGGTCGCGATTGAGGGGGTGCAAAAAAGAAGGCGGGAAGAGTTGCAGATTCAGGCGCTGATCGCTTATCAGCAAAGTTATCTAATTGCAGACCTGGTTGGAATCGTGTTTGGGAGCAAACAAAAGCCGCCGCGGCTTCATGAAGCTTTCCCGGGGATCTTTCCGGAGGTACCGCGACAACAAGACTGGCGGCTTATGAAAGCGCGGATCGAAGAATACGCCGCTGAGCGCCGGAAGCGAGGTGAGAAGCATGGCCATGACGCTGGAAGAGCTCCAGATCCTGATCACGTCTGAAACGTCGGGGTTAAGAAAAGAACTGGCCAATGTCAAGCGCGAGCTGAACAGCGTGAATAAGGAAGTAAAGTCCGTCACGGACAGAATCAAAAGCGCGTTCAAAGGTGTTGCTGCGATTCTTTCTGCCATAGGTATCGGTGCTACCATCCGCTCCGCAACCCGTGAGGCCATGCAGTTCGAAGCTGCTGTCCAGCAGCTCCGGCGTCTCATGGGAAGCAGTGTCGGCGTCTTCCAGCAGTGGGCGAATGAGCAGGCCATCGCTTTCGGCATGGCGCGGTCTGAAGCCATGCGATACGGCGCCGTCTTTGCCAACCTGGTAAGTTCTTTTGCGACGAACACTGCCCAGGTCGCGCAGTACACGCAGGATCTGTTGCAGGCTTCCGCAGTCGTTGCCAGCTACACCGGCCGGACTATGGAGGACGTCATGGAGCGCATCCGGTCCGGTCTTCTCGGTAATACCGAAGCGATCGAGGACCTCGGCATAAACGTCAACGTCGCCATGATCGAGGCGACCGATGCGTTTCGTCGGTTTGCCGGCGATCGGTCCTGGAACCAGCTCGATTTTCGGACGCAGCAGACGATCCGGTATTTTGCGATTCTGGAGCAGGCGGCGCAGAAATACGGGACGGAGATTGCGCAAAATACCACGACCCGGCAGGCCATGTTCACGGCGCAGCTCAAGGAAGTGCAGCTCGCGCTCGGACAGGCCTTTCTCCCGATTTACAACACCGTCCTCCCGGCGCTGACAAACCTGGCTGCGTCCCTGGCCAATGTGATGCGGTACGTCGCCGCGTTCATGCAGGCACTTTTCGGTACCAACCAAAGCGTTGCGCAGCAGGCGGCATCCGCAGCTCAAGCGCAGGCCGCTGTCGGGGACGCAATCGCAAAGTCCGGTGAGCAGGCCGAAAAGGCCGGAAAGCAGGCGCAAAACGCGGTCGCCAGCTTCGATGAAGTCCATCAGGTCGCCGATGAAACAGCGGGTGCCGGCTTATCCCCCGATGGGATTGCAGCCGGCGCTTTTGATTTGCAGGGGGCGTTTGACGGAGACCAAATCGATACTGAAGCCATTCCCTCGAAGGTCCAGGAAATCGCGGATCGCGTGAGGGGGATATTCTCCGGCCTGTGGGAGGAGCTGGGCAGAATCGGGCAGACGATCGGCGTGGCGTTTGCCGGGGTGGTTCCGGCTCTTCAACCCATTGCCGAAGCCAAGGGTCCGATTGTTGCGGCGTTTACGGAGATCGGACAGACTGCCCAGCAACTCATGAACAGCTTCATGGTTCCGCTGGCGGCCTATTTGCTCACGGACTTCATTCCGTCGATCGTGACGGGGTTCACGCAATCTTTCGCGCCGGTCTTTGCGGACGTGTTGGTGTGGTCTTGGCAAGAGTTCGCGGCCACCTTCCAAAACGTCACGGCAACGGTGGTGGACCTACTCAACAACACCTGGATTCCAGCCGCCGATCAAATCAAAACCGCATTCCTCGACGCCTTTCCGACCATCGCAAGTGCGATTCAGTCGGTCCTGGACGGAACTATCAAACCGTTTGTGCATTATGTCCTGAATGACTTCATTATTCCGATCACAGCTGAGATGAACCGCACGTTCGCGCCCATCTTTGCGGATGTCGGAGCGTGGGCAATTCGGCAATTCGCGGAAACTTTTCGCTGGGCGGCCGATATGATAAACCGGGTTTATAACACGGCCATAAAGCCGGTTTTTGATTTTATCAAGGGAATCGTGCTGGACACGCTGCGGGTCGTGACAAATCTGTGGCAGCAGTACGGTCAGGTGCTCTTGGACAATCTTTCGCAGCTTTTCGAAAACATCCGTGGCACCTTCCAGCTGCTGTGGGACGAAATCTTGGAGCCTATAATCCAGCCGTTCCTCGAAACGATGAGCTGGCTGTGGGAGAAGCACCTGAAAAACCTGGTTGATCAGGTCGGCCAGTTCGTTATGAAGTTGATAAACGGCGCGCTGGAGATTTACAACAAGTTCATTTCGCCAATCGTGAACTGGCTGATCAAGACATTTGGACCGGTGTTCGTGGACACGTTCAACTTTGTGGTCAGCATAGTCAGCGACGCAATTGCTATGATTTCCGATGTACTGTCCGGTCTGTTCAAAATACTTGGCGGCGTCATAGATTTCATCGTCGGCGTGTTCACAGGGAACTGGCGGAAGGCATGGGAAGGCGTTCGTGAGATTTTCCGGGGGATCGTTGATAGCCTCTGGGGCATCATCAAGTTCCCGCTCAACCTAATTATCGATGGCATTAATAGACTGATCGACGGACTGAACAGCATCAATATTGACATTCCTGATTGGGTGCCGGGTCTTGGTGGGAAAAGTTTCGGCATCAGCATTCCCAAAATCCCGAAACTTGCCCGCGGCGCTATTATCGACCAACCAACGCTGGCGCTCGTCGGGGAGTCCGGAAAAGAGGCTGTCGTTCCTCTCGAAAACACTGGATTCGTGAACGCCATCGCCAGCGCCGTAGGAACTGCGGTTTTGAGCGCCTTCCAGGTGGCATCAGCCGGTGGCCAGAACAACGGCGATGGCAGGGACATCGTCATCCAGATCGACGGCACGACGTTGGCCCGGATCTTAAGCCCGTTGCTCGAACGAGAACAACAACGACTCGGCACAGCCATTTTACAGCCGATCTAAGGAGGGGTGGGGCACCATGATCAAAATTAACGGGGTGGAAATCCCCACCCCATCTGAGTATCGGGTGGGGATTCAGGACCTTTCCAAAGCCGAACGGAATGCGCGCGGCACTATGATCATCGAGCGAATCGCGACGAAACGAAAACTTGAATTGGCCTGGAACTATCTCTCTGAAGCGGATTTGCGTATGGTGTTGAGCGCCGTCTCTCCCGTCTTTTTCACTGTCGAGTACCCGGACCCGCAGGAAGGAACTCGAAAAACGGGAACCTTTTATGCCGGTGACCGGTCTGTTGGTGCGCTCGATTACATCAACGGGAAAATTCGCTGGAAGGACATCAAGTTTAATCTGATCGAAAGGTAGGTGCGTGCGGCGTGATAAGTGTTAGTCCCCAATACAGACAGGCCATATACGCACCGATCCGTAAGACATCGGCCAAAGTGACGTTCGAGGTTCTGGACAATGAAGCGTATGAGGATGTCAGCACCCAGGTTACGTCTGAGGCTGAGATTAGCCGCAAGGACCAGCTGACGAACAAAATTCGCGTGATGTCGCGCCGATATGCGACGTTTGAAAAGGATTACTGGCGCCTGGATGGGAGCTTCCACATTCCGCCGAGGGCCGATGAAGGGAATAGCGAACTCGGTTGGTGGAGCGACGAGATATGCGCGGAGGACGGCACATTTTCGACACCACAGGTGGTGGAATTCACCTTCGCCGAAGAGCACAACAGCATGGGTGTTACCGTCCACTTTGATGCGGCAGCCGGGGAATATGCATCGGACTTTGACATCGACGTGTACCGTGCAGATGGGATGCTCGTCACTCATGAGGCTGTCCGCGAGAACCAAAAGCCGATATATACACTGATACGCGGCTTGGACAACTACGGAAAAATCGTTATCACAATTAGGAAATGGGCGAAACCATACCGGCGGGCTCGGATTGTTGAAGTTGACTTTGGTGTCGTAAAGGAGTACGAGGGCGACAAGCTGATCAAAGTCAACCTGATCGAGCAAATGAATGTCGTGGGCGACAAGTTGCCGGCAAACGAGTTGAAATTTACCGTCGACAACTCGGATCGTGAATTCAATATTCTGAACCCTGAAGGTTTTTACCGGTTCCTGCGCGAACGACAGGAAGTTCGGCTTACATTGGGCGTTGAGGTGTCTGACGGGGTTTTTGAATACATCAATTTTTTGGGGTACTACTTAACCGACTGGCAAAGCGACGAGGGGGCTCTGACGACGACGTTCACGGCCAGGAATATTTTTGAGCTTCTGGAGGCCAAGGAGTATAACAAGGCATTTTCCGGAACGCTCTATGACCTCGCCGTAGACGTGCTGACCGAAGCCGGGATAACGAAATACGAAATTGACAAAGGATTGCAGGGCATCCCCACCAACGGATTTCCCGAAAAAATAAACGCCCGCAAAGCCCTGCAATGTATTGGGATCGCCGGAAAAGCAGCCGTGTACCAAAACAGACAGGGCGTAATCACCATTCAGCGCTTTTCGATTTTGGACGATCGCACCTCCTATGTTTATTACTGTGGCGATGACGGTCTATATGCCGGTCCAGCGACATACCCGATCGTTGACAGCGGTTGGGACATGAAAAATATCACTCTCGACAATGTCTACAGGGAGCCGCAGATCAAACTAGATAATCTCGTTCGGACGTTGGTCATGGTTGCCTATATTAATGGGCAGAAGATGGAAATCCCGTTTGTGAACGCCGCGTTCAAGGAAGGCGCAACGGTGAAGTGCGACAATCCGCTGATCCAGTCCGCGGAACACGCTGCGGACGTGGCCGCTTGGATATTGGCTGAGAGTAATTTACGCGCTATTTATACGGTTAATTGGCGCCAAAACCCTGCGTTAGAACCCGGCGACATTGTTCTCATTGAGGACGGTTTCGAGACCCGAAAACAAAGCAGAATCATCAAAAACGAATTTGAGTTCGCTGGGTACCTGAGCGGAAAGACGGAAACGAAAGGCGGTGTGTGACGTGTGGCTCGAACCGAAAACGAATTGGGGTCCAGACGATTATTACAACTTCTATGATTTGAATCGGGTCGAGGCTAATACGGAATACATCGCTGAACTGATCTCGTATTTCGGCACACCACCCGTAATTGTGACGATCACGGATCGCACCATGAAGCGAATCGAATTTCAGGACAGCCTGGATCGTGTTGATGAAAACATAAGATTGTTGGCACAAAGGTATAAACCTCCAGGCTGGAATGATGCTGAACTAAATACACCGATAGATTGGCGGGACGTAAACAGATGGGAGCAGAATTTAAAACTGCTCTATGTCTACTATCAAGGCAATATTGATGCTTTTCGATATTGCGGAATGTACACATGCGGAGAGGAAGGGGTCTAAATGGCATATACGCCTACAGTGTGGAAAAACCGGGAAGTGGAGCGGCCGCGGACATACCAACTCCAGGATAATGGAGACGGAACGACGACGCTTATTCCTGCGGAAGGAAATGTAATTGAAGCGGGGACGCCGATCATCGCTGATAACATGAATAAGATCGAGCAAGGGATTAAAGAGGCGCACGATCAACTGGATAGTATCGCCAGCGACATCTCCGACATCCGCGCCGATATCGGCGACAAATCCCAGCTCCAAACCAATGACAAGAGCAACCTCGTCGCCGCGGTGAACGAGCTTTTTACCTCTGTCGGTAGTGGAAAAGCATTGATCGCCGCCGCCATTACCGACAAAGGTGTACCCACGTCGCCGACAGACACGTTCGCGACAATGGCGGCGAATATTGGGGCAATTGAGACGGGGCTGGATTCTTTCTTCGGTGACGGCTCGGACGGCGATTTCAACAGCACGGGGAATGTCACCTTTCCCGTCACCGCTCATTCCGGGCTGGTCGTGAAACAATATCGCAGTTTCCGGCTGAACGCCGGGCACACGATGACAGTCGATAATCCATGTCGTGGGTTGATCATTTATGTGCAAGAGGACTGCATCATCGACGGAATCATCGACATGAGCCAAAAAGCCTGTCTCGCGCCGAACGGGGAACCGCTTCCGATGGTCATTACGAAGGACTTGGACAAATACTATCGCCTGACCACGGTGTTGCAATCTCTTAGAGGTGGCGCAGGTGGGAATGGCGGATATGGCGGAGGGTACAACAACGCCTTTAGACAAACATCTGTTGGAATTGGTGGTCAAGGCCGCCAATGTCTTGGTGGTTTCGGTGGCGGAGGCAGTGGAGGATCGGCCGTTCGCGGTTCGGGCGATAGCGGTTATTTTGGCGGTATTGGCGGATCTATTGAATACGCCGAGCTTGGCGGAGGAGATGGGACGAATACAATAATAAACGCAAATGCAACTTCGGGCGTTCAAGCGCAAGGAATAAATGCGTATAACGGGGCAGGCGGAAGCGGTGCCATAAATATGGATGGTGGGGCTGGTAATCTTTTCAGAAAAGGCGGGAAGTGTAACGGGGGTGGCGGTGGAGGCGGTGGAGGAAGCGGTAAAACATTGGGCGCACAAGGCGGAGACGGTCAATTTGCAGGGGGGTTTATTTGTTTAATTGTTGGTGGAAATTTGTCAATTAGTGGGTCTCTGAAAGCAAACGGTGGAAACGGTGGAAATGGTGGTGCTGGGGGAGCCATAAACGCCACATGGCCTACCGGAGGCGGAGGTGGCGGAGGTGGATCTGGGGGCGGCGTCATTGCCATCTTCCACCGTGGAACATACACAAATTACGGTTCTATTCAAGTGAACGGCGGAAATGGTGGTGCTGGAGGAAGTGGTGCCTGGGAAGTTGGGGAACCCGGCGGCCCCGGCCAATCCGGCTCCGTCGGCAGTATCCACATCGAACAAATCGCATAGGAGGCGGTCTTTTTGAAGGCACTTTTCATATACAACCCGCACAGTACTCCTGAACGGAACATCATCGAACGGGCGCAAAACGAAATGCCAGGATACCTCGAAATTGTGTCCGTCTTCGACCTGCCTGCCCCCCTGAAACGCCTCGTCCGCGCCACACCTGCGCTGATCCCGGTCACGGACGACCTGCAGGGCGAAGGATTGCTTGGAGAAGGCGTTGACGGGAAGCTGCTGGCAACAGCGATGTTGTATAAGCGGCTCGAAGAGGAAGAGGCGGCCATTCACCAGGCGGAGACACACCGGTTGGACAACTTCGTGAACGGGGAGAAGGCCGCCGCGCAGGATGAGCTTCTTATGGACCTTCTCAATCGGGAGGTGCTGTGACGTGTCGCCGTTCATCGAATCGCTCCGGCGCCTGTACTTGGCAGGAAAGGTGGCACCGGAAAAGGTGCAGGCGCTTCGGGATGACGGGAAGATCACGCAGGAAGAGTACGAATATATCACCGGTTCGGGCTCCGCATAAGCGGGGCCTTTTCATTTGGAGGTGATCCCCCTGGACTGGGCAATTCTCATTTCAGCGGCTGCGGCCATATCCGGCATCATCCTGGGATGGCTCGGCCGGTCCCGGACTGTACGACAGGATGGGGCTGAGGATGGCGAACTGCGGGCCTCAGTAAATTACATCCGCCAGGGCGTCGATGACCTGCGGGTGGAACTCCGAGCGCAAGGACAGCGATATGACATGCTGGCCGAGCGCGTGACGCGGGTGGAGGAGTCGGCGAAGCAGGCGCATAGGCGGATTGATCGAATCGAATCCGAGGGGAGAGTGTGATACCGTGGAAACCGGACAGCTTTTCACCTGGGAGGCGCTCTCCGCGATGGGGGGCGCCTCTTTGCTGACCTATTTCGTCGTGCAGTACACGAAGAGCCTCATCGACCGTTTCGCGGCCAGATGGCTGCCGACGGATCTGTACGCCGTCATCGTGGCCAGCCTCATCCTGCTCACCGCCCAGCTCGCGCTCGGCGCTAATCCGGCCGACTGGCGCGTGTACGTGCTGGCGGTGGCGAACGGGTTTCTCGTGGCGGCCGCGGCCGGCCAGATGCAGCGGAAGGCGGTCGAGCCGCCGGGGCAGAAGGGAGATGACGAACCGTGAGGATAGCAATCGACGCCGGCCACGGGCCGGACACGCCGGGGAAACGGTCCCCGGACGGATCGCTTCGGGAGTATCAGTTTAACAGCGCCGTTGCCCGTTACGTGGCGGACGAGCTGCTGCATGGTTATGAAGACGTGGAAATCCTGTTCACACACGACGACAGCCGCGATGTGCCGCTGAAAGAACGCACTGACAAGGCGAACGCCTGGGGCGCTGACCTGTTCGTCAGCATCCACGCCAACGCCGCCGGAATTGGCGGATGGAGCGATGCCCAGGGAATCGAAACCTACGTGTACAAGACGCTCCCACAAAAGGCCGTTGCGGTTGCCGCAGCGGTGCAGAACCATTTGGTCAAGACCACCGGCCGCCGCGACCGCGGTGTGAAGACGGCCGACTTCCACGTGCTCCGCGAGACACGTATGCCGGCCATCCTCGTCGAATGCGGCTTCATGACGAACCGGGAGGAATGCGAGCTGCTGAAGTCGGATGCCTACCGCCGGAAATGTGCGGAGGCCATCGTCGCCGGGATCGTGGAAGTGTACGGACTGAAACCGAAACAGCCCGTGCAGGAGCCGGCGACCGATGGGGTGTCTGTCTGGGCTCGCGAAGCCCGCGACTGGGCTGTCAGCCGCGGCATCTCGGACGGCACTCGCCCCAAAGACCCGGTGACGCGGGAAGAAGTATGGACGATGCTGTACAGGGCGCTGAAATAAACGAACCCCGCCTGGCCGTGTGGCTGGGCGGGGTTTTTATTTTTGGTAGAGGGCGCCGCCATGGCGGCCGGCCGGCATTCTCGGCCTCGTCCCTAGCCCTGGTCCTTTTCCCGGTATATGCCCAGCTTCTTCCGCCGGGCGTATTCGTGAATTTCATCCAGATTCCACATCGGCCCGCTCGACGTCACCGTGACGGGGCGGGGGAAATCGGATCGTTTATGCTTGGTTGTGGCCGGCTTCTGCATTCGCTTCCACCGGCCCATCACTGCCTGTCTGGTTGTTCCCAAGATGTCCGCCACCGCCTGGTACCCGCCGAGGGGCGGGATCAGTTTCCCGGCTCCCAACCTTTCGACTCGGCGAAGCGGACAAACCACTCGTCCACAGGTTCGAGATCCTGCTCGTGCAGGTCGTGGCTAAGGCGTTCGAACGAGAATGGTTTCCGACCAAAGCTGTCCGTGCTGTACGTTTCGTTGAACACGCACTGGCGGCCGATCGGCTGCAGGTCGCCGTCGCGTTCGGTCCGCTCGTAATCGACCGTGACGCGGATCTCGTCACCTTCGTCCTGGATGTCCAGGACGTAATAGCCGCCGTCCACGTCAATTCGCGTTTCACCCAGCAGGAACTGGAGGATTTCGTTTTCCTTCGGGGTCATGTCTATCATCCTTTCGTTTCGTTTTTAGTTGGGAGGCCTCACGCCTCCCGGATCGCATCCAGCAGCGTTTCGACCACTTCTTCCGCCGCTTCTTCCAGCGCCGGATCGCCGCACCAGCGGTACGACCCGACGCAGTTTTCCACCTCCCAGATCAGTTTTTCTTTCGGCCCCACCATCGCGCCGTGTTCAGCGGTGGGGCGGGCAAGCATGGCGTCCAGGTCGTCATCGTCGATTTCGGAGCGCCACGTCCAGATGTATGCGAGACCGCGAGATGTGCGGGCGATCATGTAGTTCGTTCCCATCGCTTCGACCAGCGCCAGGATTTCCATCGTCGTTTCCTCCGTTCCTCGTTTTCTGGTTTCAGTATATCATATAGCATTGACGATGTAAACGAGAACATATGTTCTATTTTGCTGGACAATTATACCGTTCCGTCGTATAATACAGGAACAAACGTTCGTATATCCGGGGTGAAATGTGCGTGAACAAGCTGACCGACGGAAGCAATTTGTTGTGGGAATCCAGCCGCGTGATCCTGCCCGAACACAAGGAGCGGATTCGCATCAGCCGGGAGGAAGCGCGCCGGGGCGGCAGACGGGAACGGCCGGTGCTGGATGAGCAGGAATGGGAGCGGATCAACGAGGCGATCACGCGGTCGCTGCACGATCGCGCAGAAAAATTATACACGATCGCGAAAGGACGGGACACGCATGGCAGCATTTTTCTTCCGCTCTCAGAATGATTTTGGCCGGATTCGTGTCGGTGACGTCGTACTCGTTGATCCCGAACGTTTTCCTGCTCCAGGCAGCGCCGTGTTGGTCTGGCCGTCATTGCGGATAGCTGCCGCCGAAGGCGTCCCGCCAGATTCTATTATTGGTACAATTGCAAGCCTTTACATAAATGGACGATCCCCGGCCTTGGCCGGGTTTTTTACCCGTGACCACATTTTGACCACAGACGCAAAGGAATTTTTGGGACCATATCGCTTTATTCGAAAAAACAAAGAAGCCTGAAAAACCGCGCAACCATGCGGTTTTTCAGGACTTAGGGTTGCATAAAGAAGTCTAAAGGAATCAAGGAAAAAACGGCGTCAGTGATGATGCACATGACCGTCATCGCTATGCCGACGGATGAAGAGCCGCAAGTCACAAATATAGCCATCGAAAACATTCGATACATCACGGAAAATAGGATTCTCACTTCAGCCGAAGCCAGCTTTCTGATGGAACTCATTGTTCTGGCCGAGCCCGGAAACCGGATGAAAACAACGTCAGTCCGGGAGATCGCGAAGAAACTGAAAAGGTCGGAGCGAAGAACCCGCGACCTCCTGCGTTCTCTTTTGCGAAAATCGATTTTGTTTGAAGGGGAAATCCAGAAAGGGATCTTCATCCACCCCGAAATCATGGTGGTGGGCGATCCCGAAAACGTGCCCCTGTGGCTGGTCGAGGAAGTCATGAAGCTGCGCCGGCGAAAAGAAGGACCCGCGTGGCCTATGGTGCTCATGCCGGGCAAACGGCGGGGGGTGTGGCGATGGAGAAATTGAAAGCCCTCCGACGAAGAATGCAGGAAGCGGAAGTTCGCGCCAGAAATCAAGATCATTCGTGGGCAGACACTTTGCTGGAGGACGTCGAACGGGTCGAACGCCGCGCGAACGAGCGGGGTTTCATGCTGATTCGCAGGCGTCAAAAAAATAACGCCAGGTTCTCGCAAGTTATCAGCGAGAACTTCTTTTGTTTAACCCAGCACGAATACATGACGGGCGCGGAAAAGGCGCTGCTGATCGATCTTCTGTCGCTGTTGGAACTTGGGACAAACGCCATCGTCCATCCAAAGCATGGACGGTTTTGCACGGTCACCGAAATTGCCGAACTCCTAAAGCGAGAAACCCGGAGCGTACGAAGGCTCATCAGTCCGATGATCGAAAAGGGTGTCATCTATGAGCTGGTCGATCCTTCGGAAATTAAAGAATACGGCCGCGTGATCACGGAACGGCCGCTGTACGTCAACCCGGAAATCGCCTATGCCGGTGACCGGGATAAAGTCAATGCTGTGTTAGCTCGGCAAGTTCTTCAGTACGATCATATCAAGCGTAACAAGATCGATTTGCCGTGGAAGCTGGAGTACGAAGCGCACGCGGAATACGCGCGGCTCGTGCGCCGGAAAAAGAGGCGGAAATAAAAAACTCCGCATTTTTACCGGGAGACGTGTCGGCAGGGGGTAGGACAATTTTGTCCTACCTGTAGGGCAATTTTGTCCTACCCCCTACGCCGGCTTTCCGCTTCCCGCAAGGGATTTCGGGTTCCGGCGAACGGCGTTCCTATCTCACTCTATATATATTCCGGCGGTGTACAGCGCGCACGCGCATGCGCCGGAAAGGGGGGCAGAATCATGATCTATTTTGCCAATGACGACCATAAACGAAACTTCGGGAGATTGATCGAAAGATTCCCGGAAGCATATTCAAATGGGGAGTACCTTTCAGCGTGTTATCTGGCGGCGTATCCGGGAATCTACAAATGCTTCACGCTTGTTGAACAGGAGCACGGACCGTTTGATTGGTTTATCCGGTCGTTGGACGAAACGGCCGCAGATGAAACGGCGGCATTGACCGGACAAACCTGGCGGCTGGCCGAACTCGCCGTCAACCTTTGGAACGGCCGGCCGGTGAATCTGGCGGACGGAATTGATGTTTGGGATGAAGTCATCTTCCAGACAGCCTTGCAAGCCATATGTTTGCGCCGGTCGCCGTCGCTTGTTTTCACGGCGGCGGATGAAGCGGTCTGTAGCGATGAGAAATCATGCAGCGCATGAGGGGCTGGAGAGAAGGAAATCCTCCACAAGCCCATAAGGAGGGAAGCCGGAGGTGAAAAAGATCCCTGACAATCGCCCGCCCAACAGATGCGTGCGCTGCGGCCGACCGATTAGTAAAGCGCCAATCGGTCCTGTATGCCGCCGAATACAAACTAAGGAAATATTGGCCGAAGCACGCGCGATGGGGTATGACGGGAAAGTAATGAAAGACGGAGTGCAGTTACTTATTGCTTCAGATTAGCCTCTGCTTTATGGCAGGGGCTTTTCTTTTTCCACAAAAGGTGGAGGGCCCTCTCTCCATACATCACACATCCATCATAGGAGGAATGAAACATGGCAACAGTGCAAACGAAAGAAAAAATCCCTTCAGTCTTGCGGGTGTCGGCAAAATCGAAGCCGAACGCCGTCGCAGGCGCGCTCGTCGCCGCGATGCGCGAGCACGGTGTGGTCGAGCTCCAAGCAGTCGGTGCGGCTGCAACGAATCAAGCTACCAAGGCCGTGGCGATTGCCCGGGGGTTTTTCGCCCAGGAAGGCAGGAATATCACGTGCGTCCCGGCCTTCACCGAAGTTCAGATCGACGGTGAAGCCAAGACGGGTATAAAGCTGATCGTTAGCTGATTCCGATGCGGCACACGTCAACTTGGCGTGTGCTTATCTTTTTTTTTATAGAGCGAGTGAAGGGAGGGAATGGTGTGGTAGAGAAGCTGGAAGAACTTTTGGGCAGAAAGCTCACCCCGAAAGAACGCAGGTATGCGCAGTGGATCGACGGATGGGATCGGGAGGCGGTTGCGGTTTTCACCAACTTTTTCAACGAACTGCATGCGGCGGGGTTGGTACGCGGGCTGACGGGAAGGGCAGGCGGGAAAATGGTGGGAGAACGCGGCTGGGTGCCGCTGAGCGAAACCGTTGCAAAAGGGGTGTGATGTCGCCTCTTGTGCGAGGCGTGGATTGAAACCGGAAGAAATGGAGGGAGGGCGCCTGGAAAAGGCGCCGGCCGGATGAACTTCATGATCCTTCGAGACGAGATGAAACAAGCGAGTGAGTATGTGGACAGGATTTTGCAGATGGCGGATTACGAGGGGTGGGATCCAGATGTCTTTGAGCGCACAATTCAGATGATTTACGAACGCCTGCGGGCAAACCGTTTGCCCAGTGTGCAGGTCCGGTCAACTTTCAGGGCTGAATGAGGTTTGAGCAGGGGTGAAAGAACGTGCTTTCAAAACCCGTTCGTGTTCGAAGCGCCACAACCATCCAGGCGATCCGAAAGGAAGCCGAGCATCGGTGTCAGTACGAGGATCCCGACACTGGTGAAGTCTGCGGCCGGTCGGCGGAAGGTGAACCGCATCACATCCGCACGCGCGGGGCGGGCGGAAGCGACGTCCGCGAGAACCTGATCCAGCTTTGCGGGCTGCATCACAGAATGGTCCACGACGGAAAGATTGAGCGGTCCGATCTTATCCGAATCGTGGCGAAACGGGAGGGGAAAACGCCGGAGGAGGTTGCGGCAATTATACAATTGCCCTACCAGGAACCGGAGCCTCCAGCTCCCCAGCCCCCGAAGCTTGAAGAATTGATACAGGCATACATCCAGGTGGATGAGCAGGAACAGGAGAGCCGGTTCGTCAAAGGACAACTGCTTGACGTCATGCTGGCCGCAGGCGCAACGCAAAAATATTTGTCGCGGGAACTCGGCGTCAGCCCGTCGCAAATTCGGGAACTGGTGCATGTGTATCGCACTTTCTCTGATCCGTCCAGCCGCGTCCCAACACTTTCATGGTATCACCATCGGATAGCCGCCCGTTCAAGTGATCCGGCAAAGTTTATCGCCGCAGCTGCTGATCGTTCACTTAGTGTGCGAGAACTTCGGAAGGAAATCTTGGTCGAGGAAGGTTCGGGCCACTTGGCTGAACAGGATGAAGCGGAAGAACGGAAGAAGGCAGAAAAGTGCCTGAACGCTGTCCGTGAGATCCTGATCGCAGGTGGGCCGGCTGCGGAATGGCTGACCCAGGAGCTGATAAATCTTTTGAAAGGTGGTGACACCCCTGATTTTGAAAAACATTTTGAGCGCGCTGGATGACGGCGGGCATTCGGAAAGAGTCAGCCAATTGGTCCACGCCTTGTCCAACGAAATCGGTTTGGACCCAAGCACAAGCGCCCTTTTCGCCCTGACCAGCCGGTATCACGACATCGGAAAGCTGATGATTCCAAAACGCTTGCTGGATAGCGTCCAGCCCATGACGGAAAGCGAACGGAAAATCATTCAGAAACATATCGTCTATGGGTTAAACCTCATGGCCAAGTACCGAAATGAGGAAGCGGATGTTGCGCGAACGATAATTGCGACCCATCACGAGCATTGGGATGGAAACGGGTATCCCAAGGGCTTGAAGGGCGAGGAAATCCCGCTGTGCGGGCGGATCACCGCCATTTGCGACGTATATGACGCGCTGACATCGGACAGGCCGTATCGGTCGGCATGGCCGCCTGAAATGGCCACAGCGTATATTCGCGAGCGATCCGGTACACAGTTCGATCCGAATCTGGTGAAGCCGTTCCTTCGCGTCGTGATGCAGCCGGTGGGTGACGGTGTATGAACGGCGCATCGCATCTGATCGGCGGCGTGACGGCGGGTGTTCTTCTTGGGTATCATCGTCCGGCGGAGCTGGCGATCATTGCAGTTGCATCTCTTCTGCCAGACATTGACCGACAGAACAGTTTGCTCGGGCGGTTTATCCCGGTGTTGCCGGGGGTATTGGAGCGAGTGCCGGGGAAGCGTACCCTCACGCACTCGTTTTTGTTTGGCGGGTTTCTTGCGGCGTTGCTTTACATGTGGTCGGAATCTGCTATGACGGCTTTCCTGGTCGGTTATCTGTCTCACATATTGCTGGACATTGTGACTGGACAGGTAGCGCTCCTTTGGCCCCTTCCAGCCAGATTCGGCGTATCGCTAGGTGTCCCGTCGGTGTTCATAGAGACAGCTTCGCTCGTGATATGGGGTGTATGGCTGGCGTTGGGCGGATACCGGATTTTTTTAAATCTCTTTTAAGGGGATGGGCAAATGAAAAGGGTTTTGGGATTCCTTGTTTTATTGACCGTGTGTTCGATACTCGTTGGATCGTTTGCACCTGAAGCATCCGCCGAAACGATCATGGATCGGATTCGGCAAAATCAAGGCACCGGCGGAATCACGGCTTTGGAACAACAGGTGGATGAATCCACCACCACATTCGTGCGCACAGCACGTCGGATTTTTGTGACCCTCACGGTTATTTTTGGATTGTGGCTGGCAATCACCTATCTAAAGGGCGGTTTTTCACCGGATACGCTGCGTGACACCAAGGGCAGGATCGGTTTTTTCTTCCTTTTCCTGGCTCTTTCCTACTGGACGGAGCAAATTCTTGGATTCGTGTTTAATCTATTCGGCATCGATTTGTCCACGTTGTGAGGGGTGGATATGGGCCGGTACCATCCGATTCCTTACCAGTCCAAGATAAGGGAGAAGTTTATTTCTCTCTTTGGCATTGGACTGTCACTCAGCCAAACGATTTGGTGGGCAATTGGCTTAATGCTTTCATACCGGATGTCGAAGGTTGTCCCCCGTATCGGATCTGACTGGTTTTATTCCCGGCTTCATTACGTGATTCCGTTTGCCGTATGTGTGTTCCTTTGCCATACCAAGCATGGGCCGACGGGACTCCCGGTTTGGAAGTATGTGCTGGATGTCGTACGTTTGAGGCTCAGGCAGCGAAAGTTCTTGTACCGGAGACAGTCCATCCCGGAGGAGGGTTGAGGCGTGTTTTACATCCTTCTAGCGGCCGCCGTCTTGGCGGTCGTCTTGTTTTACGCCAAGACAACGAAGAGAAGAACGGCACAAGATGTTGTCGGTGACACAGAAATTGCTCAGGACGGTCTGATACGGTCGGGCAACAACTTCCGGCTTGTCATCGAGGTCGAACCCAAAAATCTGGACACCGCGTCGGAAGCCGAGCAAAAAAGCTTATGGGTCAACTTTTTGTCAATGGTAAACACCATAAACATCCCGTACACACTTCTTGTGCAGTCCCGGTTGTTTGAGATGAAAGATTACGCGGACGATCTGGCAAAACGGATTTCAAGTTTGGACTTGCCTGCGGAGTTAAAGGAATCTGGAGAGCAGGTTCTTGCGCACCTTCGCCAGTCAACAGAAGAAGCGCAAATTCGCGATATTTCTGGATACGTTATTTTGGGGTACGATCCCGTTGCCGCGTCACAAACGACCAACGTACAAACGGGCGTCCGGCAGCTAGACTCCTTGATCGGAAAAAGTGGCACCAAAAGCAAGATGACTGACGCCGAAAAAGCGGATTTGGCCAGACAAATATTGACCGATGCCGCTGAGATCGTGTTCAGCTTCTGCGAGCAGGTCGGGATGCGGTACCAACTGCTAAATCGTGCAGGAGTGTTAAACGTAACGTACCAGCTTCTGCAACGCGAAATGGCGCCGCAGGCACGCATGATAGACGCGATGCATGCGGACGCGTTTCATCCGATCAAACGTTCCCTTACTGTCGAAACGGTGATGGAACATGGTTAAATGGGCGTCTATCACAAAGGATCAGTCAAAGAAACCGGAGCAAGTGCCGGGACGATGCGAATGCGGCAAATCCATATTTCGTCTGAAGTACCGTGAAGGCAAACTGATTCGCACGTGTGTATCGTGTGGGGCGGAAATGGTGGTCTGAAAGGGGATGAGGCTTGATGTTCGGCATCAAAAAAGCAAAAAACGAAAAACCGCATGCGCATGCGTATCCGGGAAAAGCAAACGGCGTGGACTTTGCCGCACCGTCCTTGATCAAGGAAATGATTCCTGGTGACAAGACGCAAGGCGAAAAGGTAACGGACTATGCGGTTGAAGTCGGCGGAACAATCACACCCGCCCGGTACTTCCGGTCTTTTTTCGCAGAAATCATGAGCGGCAACACATGGGCGGGAATGCTGGATTCCTTAATTGACGGCAAATATGGAAATGGCGATATCGATCTGGCTATCCATGTACTGCCGAGCAGTAACGACAAAGAGCTGGATGCTATCGGCAGACGGATTGCGGGTTTGATTAGTGATTTGGCGGACGAGAAGGACGTACGAAAAATTGACGCCATGCGAGATGAAATCGCTGACCTGAAAGAAAGGCAGAAACGTATCCGGCTCAACGTCGAACGCAGCTTTCGCGTCGCCATCCAGGTAATTGCAAGCGCACCGGAATACAAAGGCTTGGTTCAATTGTGCCGGTCGCTCGTTCAGCGGTTTGCAGGAAAGTCGATCTTCCTGCGCGCGGCGGACGGCCGGCAACTTGAAGCCTTGCAAGCAATTCTGCCGACCGCACCGGCGGTCAGGATTCAAAAAGAACGCTTTTTTTCACTGGAAAGCTCCAATGTGGCCGATTTGTTCCCGTTCGGCGGCGGTAGCCTCTCGCATCGAAGCGGCGTGGTGATCGGGAAAGATCGGTTTGGTCGACCAGTGTGGCTAGACAACTGGCATCCCGATCTTTCCAACTACCACATGTGCATTATTGGCCGTTCAGGAGCAGGAAAGACTTTTTCGATCATGCTCATCATTCACCGCTCTGCCTTATATGGCCGGAAAATCGGGATCATTGACTGGAAGGGGGAGTACGGGGATTTTCTTGCGGCGATCGGCTGCCCGCATCTGGAACTTCACGAACGATCCCGGCACAGGATCAATCCTTACGATGTGGAGATAACCGAACTATCCGACGGGACGCGATATGTGGACATCGAAGAGGCTGCGAACTCGGTGCAGGCGGTGGTGTTCAAAATGATTCGCGTTTACGACTCATCGGCGCTCACGGGAGAAGTGAAGGTATTTATCGGCAACGCAATACGGGAGCAGTACAAGGAATGCGGCATCACAGAAGACCCAGCCAGCTTGTTTGAATCGGAAACAAGAGAAGGCCGGTTTGGACGCAGGCGTAAAAAAATGCCGGAACTGATCGGGTTGTACGAGCGAATGGCCGCTTCTGAAAGCGAGACGATCCGCAAGGCGGCTGAAATGCTGAAGCCTTTTACGCGCGCCGGGAACATGCCGTCGTATGCCATCTTCGACAGTCAGACGAATGTGGAACTGGGAAGCACTCCTATCTTCGGATTCGCAATCAATCGCCTTGATCAAGAGATTATGCGGCCAATCGGGCTGTTCATCGCAACGCGCTGGATGATGGAGCGCTGGGCCAAACGAAATCCGCAGGCTCAAAAGCTTTTGGTCATTGAAGAGTGCCAAAACATTTTCAATGACGAAGATGTTGGAGCCGTATGGGCGGAGGCGGCATATCGGGAAGGACGCAGCACCAACACTGGTGTTGTGGCCGTCACGCAAGGGCTTGAGGTGTTTACACGCAGTCATGCGGGAATGGCCGCGATTAAGAACAGCCCCGTAAAACTCATCGGTATCCAGGAACCGCTGGACATCGACGCGGTGCAAGGGAAACTGGCACTGACCGAAGGGGAGGCCCACTTCCTGGTCCATCAGGCGCGAAAAGGAGACATGGTTGTAAAGGTCGACGACCAATCGGTCATTGTGCGTATCGACGCCTCTCCTTTTGAACACATGCTCTTCACAACCGATCCCAACGACCCCCGGTACGCTGAGCGGAAACGATATATCCGGGATCGGATGCAAGGTGGTTAATATGCATCGTTTTTTCATATTGGTATTGGCGTTTTGTTTGCTGTTTCCTATTGATGCCGCCGCAGCAGAGAATGAAAATTCAAAAGGAATTTTGGGAGAACAAATCGACAAGCAAACCGATAAACCCGGTATTGCGGAACGCACGATGGCCGAACTTTTTATTAGCCCGGTAACTTGGTTACTAAATATGCTCGGTATGCAAGACCCGGTAATCCTCGTTTTCCAAAAAAATCCCGCAGCGGGTTCTAATGATGCTTTTATGCAGGGAGATTGCGTAGGAAAACAAGAATGCGCTGATTCCCTAGTACTGGGCGTGTTCGATTTCGGGACTTCGGACGCGATAGATGCGTTATACGGTGTGTTTGAACATTTCATACCACTTCCCCTTGTAATCGCATTGCTGCTGACGGGGATATTAGTTTTGTTTCATGGCATGTCAGCGGAAGGAAGAAGCAGGACTAAGGATTATGCCACCGCGTTTATTGTTGCGCTCCTCTCGCTGAGGTTCGGGTATTATTTATGGAGCTTCGTGTCATATCTAGTTAAATTCTTCACCGATCTTATCTGGGCTGCGCTTATTGACTTCGGTGTTCAGCCCAATCTATTCCTTAACATGCTTTGGGGAAACGGAGCCGGATATGAGAACGCGGTGGCTACAAAAAGTCTGGCTGTGGCTTTCATTGTGGTCGCAGCAGCACTGATGATTATCATTTTGAATTATCAGTATATCGTTCGTAAAATCATGCTTATGGTACTAATCGTTTTGTTTCCCATCACATGCGTGTTATCCGTCTTTCCGAGGTTTCGTCACTCCTTACAAATATGGTGGGATGAATTCGTTTCGAACATGATCCTTCCGGCAGCTCATGCGCTTGCGCTTGGGCTGTTCTTTTTACTGCTTCGTTTTTCCGACGCAAGCGCTTCACTGTGGCTTATCATTGTTTACTTCTTCGCCTTACCGATGATCGCGAATATGGTGCGAAAGTTGGTTGGTGCACAGGAAAGCGGGGGCGGCGTTTGGGGGAACATCGCAGGGTTTGCCGGTCTTGCGGGGATTACTTCGATTACGAAAATGCTCAAGCCGCGGAATGTAACTGGAAAAATGGAAGCCGGTTCAAAGGGATATGCTTCGGTGGATGGGCGAGCGCCCTTAGCCGGACAGGTTTCATCTGAATCGTCCACTGGACAAGTGGCTATGCCCATTGAGAAATCAATGCCCAAGACATCAGTGAATTGGCGGAGTGTCGCAACAAGAGCAACATCTTACGGTGGAAGGGTCGCGGGATATGGACTCAGGGCGGTTGGCGTGACGGCTGGAGCAATGGCAGGTTTTACGTTGGGAACGATGACAGGCAACCCGGTGGCCGGGACAATGATTGGCGGCGCAGTTGCCGGTGCGGCAGGACGAGCGGTCGGGAAAAGCGCTTCTTGGACAGCGGTAAAAGCTGTTCCGACTATCAATAAAAGTGTTCATGGCGTTTCTCGCTTCGTCAATACAGCCTTGGAGAAACTGCCTGTCATGCCGACTAAGGATGCTCCTGCACCGCAAGCCAAGGGCCCTGACGCACATTTTCCTGCGGGATACCGGCCCGCAGGTGAGGAATTTTGGTCATCGGTGGATTTAAAAAATCGACATCAACGCGATTATGTGGTTCACCTGAACAACACCGGCAAACTTGATCGGCACAATGAACTGGAACAAACCTTTTCTCAGAAGAAAAAGCGGTCAATCATCCGGGACTACTATGTTTGATGGGGGAAGGAGAGGATGCAGGGTTCCCGATGGGTGAATAAGGCATTCATGAAAGCTGGTCGCTCTCTGCTCAAAATGCTTCTCATAAAGACTTCCCCGATTTGGGGGACAATGCTGGCGATGTTTGCGGTTGCTTGGATATGTTATTACATGATCTTCGAGTTGCCGAAGCAAGCGATTTTGGGTTTGTTTACAGGAAATGATCGGGAGTCGGCATATGAGTACGGTCGAAGCGATCCTGACGAGCAAATTTTTGAAAGGTACCGGTCTATTGCCGCTCAGTGGAATGAGGGACTGACACCAGAACAACTTGCCCAGGTTGAATCATTCGCTCTGGACTGGGAGTGGCTTGCGGCGGTGGATCGGACGTTAGGAGACCCTCAGCAGGCAGGCATCCGGGATGTGAAGGAACTGAAGCTGGACCCTGAGGCGACGTTTGAACTGGTTCGTCCGAAGTTCGAGTGGGAAGAAGCCGAGAAGGAAATTGTTCAACAATCATGCGTAGAGATCAAAGAAAAGGACGAAAATGGGAATGAGATAACTCGATACGAGATTCATTCGTCAAACACTCGCCAGCCCCAAATACTCTTAAAGAGAGCACAAACGATGCAAGGGGTGTATGTTTACAGCTACCGGACTGAAACCAGTGTAACTTCGTCAACTTCCGCTTGCGGGGAGCTTACGACGACCATAACGTTTCAAGCATTGTCAAACATAGCAGCGACGCAGAATGAATGGCAACCGCTTAAGAAAATCTTGAGCGATCACGGAATTTCACAGGAAGAAGATCAGGAGTTTTTGCTGGAATACTGGCTTTCATTCCTTCAAGATCCCGATGGAAAGGAGCATGATCCGCTTCCCGAGGATTGGGTACCGGTTGAAGGCGAACTGCTGTGGCCAGCCCAAGGAAGGGTATCGTCGCGCTT
This sequence comes from Bacillus thermozeamaize, assembly GCA_002159075.1. NCBI lineage: Bacteria > Bacillati > Bacillota > Bacilli > Caryophanales > Bacillaceae > Bacillus > Bacillus thermozeamaize. Next base: position 13,453 of record LZRT01000087.1, on the reverse strand, counting down.
TGGTGAACGAGTGCACCCGATTACCGGAGATCGTAAGATGCATAACGGCGTGGACATTGCCGCAAAAAAAGGAACGGAAGTGTATGCGGCAGAGGATGGGAAAGTGGTTCACGCTGGATTTCTTGGCAATGCGGGGCTTGCGGTCATTTTGGATCATGGCGACTTGGAGACGAGATACTATCATTTGAGTCAGATCGAGGTACAAAAAGGCAACAACGTTCGCCAAGGGGACTTGATTGGATTGGTCGGATCAACCGGCGCATCCACCGGCCCGCATCTGCATTTTGAAACGAGGGTCGGTGGGCAAGCGGTCGATCCGTTGTCATTTTTCGGGGGAGGGACGAGGGAGTGATAAAGCTTTCAGGCCTGTGTTTCATCTTGTTTTTGCTCGTATTCGCTTTCGCAGCGCCTGCGATGGCGGAAGAACCCGATGAGGCGACCAACGGCAATTCGACCCTGGAACGGATCAAAGGGGAAGTTGGTCAGTTTAATCCGGAGTCAGTCGGCAAGCGGATGGAAAGCAAAGCACAAGAACTGATGGGGCTTGCCAAGTCGGGAAGTTCCTTGTACGGCGCAGCGGCTCTCGTCGTTTTTTTGTGCCTTCTGGTTGGCGGGCTTGTTTTCAGGCGGCTGATCCGGCTGGCGTTTTATTTTCTGGGGGTTGCTGTTGTCGGGTATTTGATACTTAATTTTTGGCCGGAAATACGGGATGCGATTCTGGCGTTTATCGACTGGCTTTTCGAGGGAGGAAGTTCCGATGCAGATTCACTTGGTGTTTGATTCATTGACAGCTCGGGAATTGTCCAGGGTGCTTCAGGAACGTGGGTTTGAGGTCTCAGGTTCGGATGCAACGCTCGAACAATTCCGTATCGCGGCTGAGGCCAGACAAGTGGAAGCCGGTCTGGCTATCGTAGACGCGACGACCGGAGTCGTAAACAAGCAGGATAGCGTTCAAATTCTTAGGGAAATTCGGGGGTTTATTCCGGACACGCGCCTTATCGTCATTTTGCCTGTTCAGGCGGACAGGGAATGGATCAAAGAAATTGGGGCGCTCGGGATATACGACGTATATCCCGTTGAACAATTCACCATCGACGATGTGGTGAATTGGATTCAGACCCGGAAAACGATCCGTGACTTGGGAGAAAGCGAAATCGATCTGACTGGTCAAGTACCTAAAAGTCAAAAGAAACTCGTTTCAACCGATTCCAAAGATTCAAAAGACGTGATCATCGGGAGTATTCGGGGCAGGCTTCAAAAAATCAAACAATCCGTTTCGAAGCTGAAAGAACGCCAGGAAAGCGTCGCAGAGCCGATCATGGAGGAAGATTTTGAACCAGGGATACCTAAGGTGGTGTATCGCACAAAAATCATCGGCAACAGCGTTGTCGCGGTCGGAGGATTGCATCGGCGCGCGGGCACGACCCATACTGCGATCCAACTGGCCGTTTTGCTTGCCCAAAACGGACTGAAAACGGCGTTTGTCGAGTACCGGGCGGAAGAACGTCCGTCCGATATTGTCTGGTTTATGCCGGAAGGTGCGAATGGGATGAGGTTTTCATATGAAGGCATTGATTTTTTCCCGAATCGGACGCCGGATACGTCGACGGAAGTTCTGTCCCTTGGTTATGAAGCGGTTGTGCTGGATGTCGGGATCATTGCGGACGGCTCTTATGCCCTTCACGAATGGCGGCGGGCGTCCGTTCAGGTGGCGACTGTTGGGGCCGCACCCTGGGACATGGGGCGTTTGGCCGGTTCCGCTTCGGCTCTTTCGGGTGACCGGACAAGCATCGTTGTCAACTTTGCTTCGCAACAGATGTTTGAAGAAGCGTTCGAAATCTTGAAGGCTCTGGAGAAGCCCATCATCCACAACATGGGCGGGTATGATCCGTTCAAACCAAACTTGTCTTTGGTTCCGGTTATAAAATCGCTGCTTCCCGAGAAAGAGAAGCGGCGGTTTTTCGCATTTTGACGGAAGGAGGAAGTGAGCTTGTTCAAAAAGACGGAAGCCAAAACCACAAAGAGCCCGAAAGGTTGCATGGTGGTCCTTAATAATCCGGCCGGCGGAGACACGTTGAAAGTGCTTGAGAAACTGCTTTTGATTGCGAAAAAGCGCAGTGAAACATGCGCTGTAGCGGAACTGCCCTGTTTGGGAATCCCCCGCATTGCGTACCGATTCGGAATTGAACCTGAAGCGGCGCAAACGGTCGATCAGCTGATCATCGACTATGATCGAGGGTTCGTTCAGGATATACACCGATACCTTTATACTCATGATGGATGGGATGGTTTGCTTATTCAGCCGGGCAGCAGGCCGGATATGCCGACAATTCTCAAGTTGCAAAACGAACAGACGCTGATGGAGATTCCGGGGTATTTGAAATCGCTCCTTGCCGGATACAACTGGATTTTCGTAGTGACTCAGGGACAAATGATCCATCCGATGACGTTCTTTTCGCTTCGGGAAGCTGATCACGTTGTGCTTGTTATTGACAATCCAATTGACCTGATTCGTACCTATGCAACCTTCAAGACGCTGAAACAAGATTACTCGATAAATGAAAACCGAATGACGATGTTCAGCTTCACGAAAAACAGCGACTTCAAGGAACACAAAATTGTCAGCCGGCCGGAAGAACTTTTTCAGACGTGGAGGGATCAATTTGATCGGCATAATTAACCCGAGGGAGTACGTCCAATACCAGCGGCAGGAACAAAAAGGCGCGGCGCGGAGCAAATCGGACCAAGAGAACCTAAAAGCCCTTTTGGAACGTGTTCAAAGGCATTTGATCGAACATTACAACGACGAATTTGTCCAGGCGATTATTGACGAGCAGGCACGTAACCGAGTGAAGTTCCATATTTCGGACTTCATCAAGGAGCAACGGGAGTTTAAATTCTCGATGGAATTACAGGATGTGATCAGCCATATTCAGACCGAAATCACGGAAATGGGCGTGCTGCAACCGGCGCTGGACGATCCGAGCATATCCAGCATCGAAATTAACAGCCCGACGGAAGTGATCGTGGAGAAAGACGGGTTCCCGGTTCACATGAAGGAGATTCGCTTTCGGGATGTTGATCATTTGTATCGGACCATCGACAAGATGCTGGCCCCGGTTGGAAAAACGCTGACGGCAAACGAGCCGATCATCGACGCCAATTACCGGGGTTTTCGGATCAACGTTACGATGGACGTGACGCGCGGCGGAGTGTCCACCGGCAGCCCGGTCATCTCAATCCGAAAATTTCCGCCGGACGTTTATTCGGATGAAGAGTGCATCAAATACGGTAACATCTCACAGGAAATCTCAAATTTCTTTCGTGATGTGATTCCTTATGGAGTCAACGTCATCATCGCTGGCGGCACCAACAGCGGCAAGACTACGCAACTCATTCGTCTTCCAAAATACTACGATCCGTTGACTCGAATCCTGACCATCGAGGACAGCGAAGAGATGATGCTCAAGGCCAAGACGACGTATAAGGACTATCCCAATATAGCTTCTTTCGTGGTGAAGGATCATGAGGACGAGCGCAAGGCGTATCCGATCGCAAAACTCATCAAAATGAGCCTGCGGCAAAATCCGGACATAATCATCATAGGGGAGGTTCGCGACGAGTACGCCGCCCAGCAGGCGCTGGTGGCGGCTAACACCGGACATACGGTACACCTTACCATTCATGCGAACGGCCCGGAGGAAGCCGCAGTTCGGCTTGTACAGCTCGCCGGAAACAACCGCACCGCCGCGTCGCAGGTAGCCATGACATTTGATCTGATCGTGTTCCAAAAGTATGAGTCGGCAACCGGAAAGCGCGTGGTGTTTGAGATCGCGGAACTGATGGATTTTGAAGGAGCTGAGAAGCCAGTTCTGAACGCCATTTTTCGGTATGACCCCGAAAATCGTCAATTCCGGCGAACAGGTCGGTTGAAAAAAGCGGCGAAAAAACTTGTGGTAGAAGGTGCGCCGCCGGAAATTACGCAGCGTTGGTGCGGGGAGGGCTGAAAGATGCCGGATTGGATCTTTTACCTTTACTACACCGCCGTTTCGGCAGTGCTGCTTTCCGTGTGGATACCGGGTGCGGCAAGGAATTCGATCCGGTATGGTTCACTCGCCAAAGTATTGGGGTACGAAAAAATCAGACAAGAAGCGATTGACGCGGGATGGTCGCTGACTCGGAAAGAGTTTGCGGCCATTTTGGTTTCATCTGTCGTTGTGGTTGGTTTAATCGCGCTTTTCATTGGCAACTATTTCTTTGTTACGCTTGGGATCGCGCTCATGTTCACACTGCCGCGAGCTATTGTTTTGAGGATCAAGCGAGCAAACCGCAGAAGAACGCTTTTTGATCTTCCGCCGAATCTTCGCTTGTTTATTGCAAAGTTGTCCGATTTCGGGAACGTGCAAAAAGGTCTGGAGAACGCCCTGCCGGAAATGGAGGGCGTTACAAAACCGGCCTTTGAAGCGGCGTGCAATAAACTGCGCGTTGGGATGCCGCTCGATCGGGTGCTGGATGAGTGGCTGCGGGATTTGAAAATACGAAAACTGGAAGACTTTGCGGAACGTTTGAAGCTGGCCGCTGTGGAAGGGTTTCATCGCAGAAGCCTGGATTCGCTCAAGGAAACAGTCGCTGAAATCGACGAAGACATTACGGCGATCAAGACACTTGATATCGAGGCAAGGAGTAAAAAGAAACAGCTGTTTCTCATTTCGGTCATGAGCTGGGCGATGCCATTGCTGATGTCGTTTATGAACAACAACAACGGCAACGTTTATCTGAACACTGTTTATGGACAAATATTCATTGTTTCCTTCGCCGCCTCCACGCTTTACGCGATCATGAAGGGCGGCGATTATTTATCTCTCAATCTTGATGAACTTTGAAAGGAGGTGATGCCATTGATTGTCTCCATGACACTTACGTTTATTGGTATCGCATTGTTTGTAGGGGTGGTATTGCAAACGGTTTTGCCGGGGTTTTCCTGGCAGAAACGGTACGCCGTAGCTGCAGCTCGACTGCTGAAGTCCCATGCTGAACTGAGACGAATGGGTAAGGATCCAATTTCGCTTTATGTAGCGGATCGGCTGATCCCTCAGCTTTCCGCCCGCTTTTCCGGGTTTGAGAATATGCGAAAAATGTATGAAGCCTTAGGGCGGGATAAAACATTTGAAGAAGCCTTGGCTGACATGGCGGTCAAGTCGCTGATTGGAGCGGTTCCGTTTCTGGTGTTGCCGATCATTACCAAAGCACCTATTACCATTTTGGCAATGCCTCTATTTTCCATACTGGCCTTCTTTGTGATGCTTGGCGGCATCAAGAAGTCGTATCAGAAAAGGCAGCGCGAGATCGTCAAGGATTTGCCCAAGCTCATTTCCAAGCTGATGGTCACTTTGGAGACAGGCCGGCCATTTATCGGGGCGCTGCAACGTCTGGAAGAGACAAGCGGCCCAAGGATGCGAAAGATGCTGGGCAGACTCAATGCCAATATTCAGGTGATGGGAATTGGACGAGCAATTGATCAGTTTGCTTATGAGACAGGCGTTCCTGTCATGCGAGAATTTGCGGCCGCCGTAAAGGTTGGCGTGCACAACGGATACAGCGAAGCAAAGGAGCATTTTGACAGCATCAAAAATGAACTTCGGGAACTACGGCTTGCCGCATTACGGGAGACAACCCGGAGCAACCCTGAGAAAGTCAAGTTTTTGTATATGCTTTTGGCCCTTCACGCATTCGGGGCTGTACTGATCGCTTTTTACGCGATCTTTACACAAATACAATTTCTCTAATTTAAAAGGAGGAATATTCCATGCTGGCGGTGTTGAAAAGAAAGGCAAGAATGCGCTCGGCAGACATGGTCATGAAGTTTGTGGACAGGCTCATTAAGCCCTTCCAGAACGAAATGGGCGGTGCGTCCATGGTCTCCGTGGTCGGTTGGGCTCTTGTGGCTGTTCTGGTCATCGTTTTGGTGTGGGGGCTGGTCAGCGGATGGCTCCCCAGTTTCGTAAACTCCATCTTCGCAAGGTTGGAGAATCTGGGATGAGGCATCGACTGAAGCGATTTTTGATGGATGAAAGAGGGGTGGGGGCGATCCCCCCTCTCTTTCTTTTCCTTCTGATCGCGTGCATCTTGCTTTACATCGGAGTTGACGTATACGGGTACAGTAGTCAAAAACAAAAACTGTTGATTGCGGCCAATGAAATCATCGAGGTTGTTAAGGCCGAAAACGGGTTTGACGCACAAACCAAACAGCAGTTTGACGCGCTTTTACAAAAGCTCGGTATTGATCCGGGAAAAGTAACCGTCTACGGTACCCCTAAGCTGGTGCAACGTGGTTCGCTGGTCGAGGTTGTGGCGCGGATGGAGTACGAGACAATTGGACTCAAACCGCTCGGGAAGTCGCTGCGTGTTCCAATTGAAGTGACAGTTCAAGGGCTTGCTCGTACCTACATTCGGTGAGGGGGGAGGTAATTGTTTCGTGTCCTCGCACTAATAATGTTTGGCGGTTTTGCGCTGGTCTTTTTCACAGATTACTACGTGGTGTATCAATCGCAGATTAAATTGGAGCGCGCAGTTGAGCAGGCTCTCGACGGCGCTATTATTGCCGCGACACAGGAGACGGAACACCAAAGGGGTATCGTTCGACTCGACCCAGCCCAAGCTACACAGGCCACGCTTCAACTGCTCATGGAGAATCTGAAACTGGACGGAAATATGGAAAACGATTTTTACACCGGAAGTTCGTTGCAAGTGGACGTGGAATACCTGGGGGACAAGCCGCGGATTGTGTGCCGGTTTGACACGCATGTGCGCTTAAAAGCCGGGAGAGTGTTTGGTCTGGACGAATGGCCGGTGAAGGTGAAGAAACATACGCCATATTTCGCGGAATTCATCTAGGAGGGATTCGGTTGAAACGGCTTTGGAACAAAACCACCCGTCGGATTCTGATTCTGACACTTTCTCTGATACTTGGATATGCGGGGGTCGCGTTGCAACAGTCCATCGTGAAAAAACAAACCACCACGGAGAGAGTCGTCGTGGCCGCCGAAACAATTCTCCCTTACGGGACGTTGGCAGGAAAACTGACAACAAGAGCCGTGGTCAAAAGCGAAGTGCCGGACGACGCGATCCGTGATCTGGCTGAACTTGACGGGCAGGAGTGGTTTGCGGGAGAGATCGGATTTGTTGAAGGCATGCCGCTTCGAAAATCACTTCTGGTCACCGCCAAGGATAGCAAGTTCGGGCAAGCGCTTGCTTTGAAAGACGGGCGTATGCTCATTGGTCTTCAAACCGACCAGGTACGGTCTGCTGGGGATTCTATTAAACCTGGCACGGTTGCTGATGCCTACGTATACATTCCGGGGACACCGGAGACCCCTGCACGGACGATTACGCCGGCTGATGATCCCAATTTGAAGGGGCTCCTAGTTGTGGATCGACAAAACCATAACGGATATGAGCCGCAGAAGGACGGATCGAACAATCAGAACCCAATCCCTGCCATTGCGATCATCGAAACGGATAAACCGTCCGTAGCAGCCGCCCTTATCCGGTACCAGGAGGAAGGAAAGGTTTATCTGGTGCCCACTGGTGTTCAAACTGACCGAAAGGAGGAAGCGGCGTAAGCCGCGAAGCGAAGTGAGAAGTTCGGTTCGGGGAATTTTAAAAGTATTGCTCTGCGCAATGATTCTTCTGAATGGTTTTGGTTTTATTTTTTCTATTGAAAAAGCGAGTGCAGCTATCAAAACATTTTCTTTTCTTTCGAAAGAACCTTCCCAATCACAGACAGTGACATACAACCTACCGCCCGATTTTGGTGGAATCGTTGATATAAGCGTTAGTCCTTCTGGTGAAGTTTCCAGTTATTCGATATCAAACAATGTACTGACTGTTCACTTGTCGGGCGGAATTCATACTCAAAATGATTATGTATATTCTGAGCAAAGCCGTATCTTAACTGCATATAATTCCTGTTCAAATGCCTGCAGTGGTTTTTATACCTATTTTGACGAATCCGGCAACCCATTAATTAAAGATACTCCCGGGGTATATAAAGTAATGAATCGTATTCGTCAAAGATATTATGGTTCAGGAGTAGAAACACCTTGGACCGACTGGTATCCAGCTTCCTACCAAAGTTTTACTTATGAAAATGGGTTTCCTAAACCTCCTTTTTATTACGGAGTTTCATTTAATTTTCCTGACGGAGGCTTTATTGAGGCGCAATATGTCTACTATAAAAAAGCAGACCTTGTTCCGCACTATTATTACAATGTCACCGTAACGTACTCTACGGGAAAGCCTCCGTTAAGTCCGACTATTACGGCGCCGACTGGAGGCTCAGTAGTAGCAGGAACTTCGACAATCTCATGGGTTGCAGCAACTGATCCTGATACACCTCAGTCGCAACTTCGTTATGAAATTGAATTATCGACAGACGGCGGGGTGAATTGGAAGAAGATCGTACCGCTTACATCGCCGGGGGTTACGAGCTTCAATTATAACTTTGCAAATGAACCTCAAACTGATCAAGCTAAAATTAGGATTCGTGCATATGACGGAGAACTCTATGGAGATTACGCAGTTTCGGGAGATTTTTCAATAAAGAAGCAGTATTATTACGACAAGTATCTTGTCTCGTCAGAATGGCAAGATACTGCTTCTTGGACTTTTGTAGATGAAATTGTTAACCCAATGGCTATCGGAGGAGCAACAAATTATACATTTTCCAAATCCACCAATAAATATAACACAAGTCAGAGTAACGAAAGGACTTTTGCAAGCGGTTATTTCGGGTCTCTTTATCAGACTTGGGACGGTAGTTCTCCGTACAGTCCGTCTTCAACTTTGATTAGGTTTGATTATTATCAAGGCTGGTCCGCGGCCAAAAAATATGTGAAAATTGCTGCTAATAATGATCAGGCAAATGTCAAAGGGGCTCTGCTTCAGCAAAATATTATAGCTATCGATGGTGCGTATCCTGATAACGGGATCCATTTAGATGGTTACTGGTACGTAAAAAAAGGAATCGTTAATAATTCGCCGGTCATTTCTTTAGATAATGTAAACAGCGATCATTATTTCTCTAGAAATGTAGGTACGACCCAGATCACCTTCTCAGGCACTGTCTCCGATCCAAACGGTGATCCTGTTACTGTGTCAGCTACAATTGGTGGGGTTACTAAGCAGGCGGTTGTTACTGGAACAAGCGCTGCTAAGCCATGGTCGCTGACCTGGGATGTAGTCGCGGACAATCTTCCGGATGGAGATTATTCAGGTACGATATTTAACGCTTCTGACGGAACAAACACAACGACAAGACCGCATCTTGGTAAACTTTTTGTGGACAACATCGGTCCGACAGGAAGTTTCCTCATAAACAATGGCGAACAAACAACGGACAACAAAACGGTTACTCTTACAATTGATGCTAGCGACGGAAATGGCTCAGGTGTCAAAGAAATGCGTTTTTCTACAAACCATAATGACTGGACAGACTGGGAGCCGTTTTCCCCTATTAAGTCTTTTGTGCTTCCTGGTCGCGGTCATCAAACGGTGTGGGTTCAGCTTCGAGACTTTGCCGGCAACACAAACGAAACAGAAATTAAACAGAGCATTGTGGTTAATAGCGCGCCGTTAATTACTCTTACTACGTCCGACGATCTGCGGCGATCCGAACATGAAGGATTCAACATCGTGCGGCTGGAAGGCACGGTACAAGATCCAGACGCGAGTGATGAGTTGACCCTCAAGTACACCATTGAAGGGCTGGACGGGCATACCGGCGTTTCGTTTGGCACCATAACAGCTGATAGGACAGAGCAAACCTTCTCGTACGATCTGATGGTTGACCAAACGATCCCGGAAGGAACATACACGTTGAGCGTGTGGGCAGAGGATGACAAAGGCGGGAAATCGGCTGCCGTACAGCGCAACCTTGTTGTCGATAAAACGCCTCCTACCGGATCACTTGAACTGAACAATGGCGAGTCACAACTTATGGCTCTGAACCATCCGCTTAGTGTCATCCCGTACAAAGTGACGTTCGACGATGCGTTGGGAGTGCGATATGTCCGGGTCAGCACATCTGGGGACTTTACGATACCGGGAACTTATATTGAACATGACCTGGATGGTACAACGTCCACCGTCGAAGCCAATATTCAAATGCCTTTGGATGAAACGGTTGGTCGGACAAAACAGGTAATTGTTCAGTTGGTCGATGAAGTTGGCAACACGTCCGAGATCACGGGGGACATTTTTCGTAACCTGATGCCGACACTTGAAGCAAACGTGCTCCCAAAGCTTTCTGCTGTATATCCGACGTTTACGTTTGTTGCCAACGACAACGACGGAGATTCAATGGCCAAGGTCGAAGCAGAGATTGTAGGGCCGACGGAGCTTAACTTCGCAGTGGAGCCGCTTGCGACTGAATGGCAATATGACCCGGATGTTTACGGTGCTCTGGCTGACGGCTCGTACGTCGCGCGATTCCGGGTTGTGGACGAATATGGACTGGCATCGGAATGGAAAACAGTTACATTTGTTATAAACAGCGGAACCAACAGCGACGACTTCATTGTTATTCCGCCGCAAGATGGCCAGGATGGCAGCAATCCGCCGGATGACATGTTCCTGAAACCGACGCTGAAATTCAATTACGTAACCGGAAAAACGATGGATAACACGCTGGTCGTGCTAAATACGGCTGGTAAGCAAGTACGGTCGCTTCCGCAAGGTGTTCAGGGACCGGGCGTGTACACCGTCGAATGGGATGGGCGCGATGACAGCGGAAATCCCGTACCGACCGGGTCTTATAGGGCAATTCTTCGGAGCTTTGACGGGGTCAACGAATTTGAAAAGGATGTTGCTTCAGTCAAAGTGGACATGACGGCACCGCAGATTGCATTCAATATGAAGCCGCATTATAACAGTGAAATTCCGGTCAACGTTTCGTTCAGGGACGATGTGAGCGAAATGGTGACCGGATCGGTAAAGGTGCTTGATGAAAACGGCGTAGAAGTGGCTACATGGTCAGCTGAAAATGTTCTGCAAGAAACGTTCTCTCCGCCGGCTGAAGGCAAGTATCGAATCGTTGCGACCGCGCGGGATGATCTTGGAAACGAAGTGGAAGAAAGCTTTGAAATCGTCTATGACGTTACCGCGCCTGAGGTAACGGTTATCTTCCCCGAATTCGTTTCGGCTCCTACGGCAATGGTGAGGATCACAGCCAACGACCCGAGTGGCATTGAATCGATCCAACTCAACGGTGCCGATCTTACTTTCACCGACGTTGAAGGTGGCGTTCGTGCTGAAAGGACGCTCTCGCTCAATGACGGAATGAATGAAATTACGGTCAATGTTCGAGACGGCGCAGGGAACATCAAGACACAAAATGGTCGGATCACGTACACGTCGCCTACACCGCCGTCTTCAGGGTCGCAAGGAACAACAGGAGATGGAAACGAACCCGAGGAAAAAACGTGGGAAGAAATTGTAGAAGAGATTATTGGTCTGCCGAAGGATACGGTTGTTATCGACCTTCGCAACCCTCCGTCGGAAGCTGTTATCGTGGATTCGGGTCAGAACGATGGTACCAACGTGAAGGTTATCGCTGATCCAGACACGATCCGCAACGTCGATTTGGACAAGGCGCTCAATGCTGAGGAGCTGCGAGAGCTTTTGGAGGATGCCGAAAGCAGAATTGAGCTGCAATTCAAGCGGTTTGAAGACGCAATCGGGCTTGAAATCATAGTCATCGGCAAAGACGGCAGTGTGAACATCCTCCGAATTGATATTCCATTTACAGCCCGTTACACCATCCCCGAAGGCGAAGACGTGAACGAATGGGGCGTGTTCCGGCTGGATCAAGAAACCCGAGACTGGGTGCTGGTGCCGTTTGCTATTATCGACGAACGCACGCTGGAAGCTCAGGTGCGGACCGGCAATATCTACAAAGCAATGCGTCTTGCTGATATTAATGTGAAGTCATGGGCCAAGCGGGAAATCCGGCTCCTTTACAACATGAAAGGGATTCGGGTGGACGAGAACTTCAATCCGAAGGACTACATGAACACAAATGAGATCGTCAACGCTCTGTCCAGGATCGCTACGGAACAGCAGTTTGAGGGAATTGTTGAGGCTCTGGACGTGCTCAACCTGAACAAACCGTTTCTCACGAAGCAGGAACTGGTGATGCTGGCCAACTACGTATTGACGACCGAACTTGAATTGACGATCCAGAACTACGCTTCCAAAGTATCCATCAGCGTCCTCCGGGAGTTTGAACGAAACACGGACGAATCGAGTCTCAAAAAATTCGCCGACGAAGAGGATATTTTCCCCGTTTACCGACCAAACCTGGCGGTGGCCGTAAATTACAAACTGCTTCGCGGCGAGCCGGATTATAGGATTCACCCGAACAAGATTGCTTCCAAGGAGGAAGCGGCTGCACTGCTCGTTCGGTACGCGCACTTCTACTGGATTGTGAAGCACGGCAAGTGAACTTAATGCCCGCTCTAACCGGCGGGCTTTTTTTCTTATTATGAAAGGAATTGCGATGCCAATGAAATATTTTGAACGACATAGACAAATTGATAAAAAAGTTTTTTATATTTCTGGATGAAATTCATGTCAAGCGTCTGTGAAAATGTCAGGTTAACTGTTCTATGAAAATGTCAGGGATGATAGCTGATTAAACAGCCCCCGTCCTCTTGCAGACTAGCCGGATGCTGTGCTACGCTGTAACTGCTTGCTGGAGAATGATTTTCTCCAGGGATGGTTTTCAGCGGGCTTGCGCGGGGGCGTAGGTGCCGCTTCTTTTTTGGCCGGAGCTGTCGAAGGGACCTCAGCGGCCTGCGTCTCCACACAAGGCCAGGCGCGTCCCTGATCCCATAGCCACACTTGCCCATCCATGCCGACACGCACTTCGACGACGGTCTTCGCTTCCCAACGCGGTACACCGGGGCCGGGCTTTGGCATGTAGCATTTTCCTTTCCAGGAGAAGGTCTGCCCGCCGCTGATTCTCCGGTGTTCCCGTCGGGTAAAAATGTGCTCCAAAGGGGTTTCGGGCAGCGGTCGGTAGGCCGGTTCCGCTTCTTGCGGCTCGACGGCAAACAGGCGGTTGTGCTTTTCGATCAACTCCGGCAGGACCCGGTTGGCTTCCTCCATCGTGCAGACGTTGCGCAGCCGAAGTTCGACCACCAGACGGTCCTGCATGGTTTGCCAGAGCCGTTCGATCCGTCCTTTGGCCTGGGGGGACAGCGCCTCGATATGGGTGATCCCCAGATCGGCGATGGCCTGTCCGAAGGTGGAAAGCGCCTGCGGCTGACCGGCCAGTTCCTGCTCGAGGGTTGGCTTGCCCTTGGGCGGGTGAAAGATGGAGTGTTGGTCGCTGTAGAGCGCAAGCGGTACGCCTTTGCGCCTAAGTCCCTCCATCATGACGGCTACGTAGCCT
>LZRT01000086.1 GCA_002159075.1 Bacillus thermozeamaize | reverse complement strand
AAGAGGAAGGTCATGGTCAGTAAGGGCAAGCCACCCAAGTATACCTCTTTGAGGTGAATGTTGGGTTAGATTTTCAAATGAGTGATCTATTCCGTCTTCGGTAAGATTTTTATATGGGTTGACACGGCCCCAATTTTGCCATGGTCATGATCATCTAGGATCCCATGCACCACATCAATGATTGCGAACCAAGCTGCTATGGGCAAGTGCGCCTGTCTGAGTTGGCGCAGCAAACAGTCAGGTTTGTATGCCGCCGAAAACCAGGCTGCCAACCAACCCGGCAAGAGCCGCAAGCCTAGATTCGGAACCTGTGATGATCCGGAAAACCGGTGCATCTGGCCAACGTGCCGCTGCACTTATCGACCATCTTATGCACTTGGGTTTCCGCCTGCCCCTTCGCCTTGCTTCTCACGAGGTCCACGGCAGGCTGGGGCTCTCCTCTCCGGCAGCATCACCGTCACGGCGGTCCTGGTCTCGGATGCACACATTGTAAATCAGAGAACCAATCCAAATCAATATGTGTTTATCAATGCCATTTCAATACAAACCATTCTCACCACGCAAAAAATGACCCTCCGTTGGGACTCGGATCTGTGCATCTATCTGCGCATCTAAAAGAGGGTTCGTGAAAGGGATTTGGGCTATGGCAAAGGGGATTTGTCTGCCGAGGGTTGGCGCACATCATAACAGGGGTTGCATTGACATCACGGGGAACGACTGATAAACTTAAGAAGATCTACAGATTCTCACTTTTTCATCAATACATAGAATAATAGCAATGCACCTCTTTGAATATAGAAATGCACATCTTTTAGCACGCGGATGGGTTCAAAAAAGATGCAAATACGGAGGAGGGAGACGGCCCGATGGTCAAGTTCACGAAGATGGAAGGACTTGGAAACAACTACATCTACATCAATAACATCGAAGAGAAGGTGCCCGAAGAGCGGCTGCCGGAACTGGCCCGGGCCGTAAGCGACCGGAACTTCGGCATCGGCAGTGATGGCCTCATCTGCGTCCTCTCTCCCACGGCCCCCGGCCACGACTTTCGCTTCCGCATCTTCAACGCCGACGGTTCAGAAGCCGAGATGTGCGGCAATGGGATGCGCTGCTTCGCTCGCTTCGTCTACGACAGGGGTCTCACCAGCAAGACCCGCTTCCTGGTGCAAACCTTGGCGGGCACCATCGTGCCGGAGCTTATCCTCGGGGAAAACGGTCAGGTGACGGCCGTAAAGGTGGACATGGGTCCGCCGCATCTGCGCTCCACCAGCATCCCCATGGCAGGTCCCGAACGGGAGCCTGTGCTTGATGCAGAGCTGGAAGTGGAGGGGCGCCGCTTCGTCTTTACGGCTGTCTCCATGGGGAATCCGCACATCGTGATCTTTGTGGATGATGTGGCAGCAGTGGATCTGGCCTACTGGGGCCCCCGGCTGGAGCATCACTTCCTCTTTCCCCGGCGGACCAACGTCCACTTCGTGCAGGTTCTGGATTCGGCCAATCTCCGCATGCGCACCTGGGAGCGCGGTTCGGGCATCACCCTTGCCTGCGGAACCGGCGCCAGTGCCGTCCTGGTAGCCGCTCACCTCAAGGGGCTGGCGGGCCGGGAAGCCTCGGTGCAACTCCCCGGTGGAAGCCTGCGTATCGAGTGGGCCGCCGATGGACACGTCTACAAGACGGGGCCCGCCAACTATGTCTGCACAGGGGAATTTCTGCGCCCCTGGTAGCGGCGGCAGCCGGCGCCAAGCGCCAGCCACGGCTTCGCTTCCCAGGCGCCGCATTCGAAAAATTCCCTCATACTTCGCGCCTCATGCCTCATACTTCGCGTCTCGGCTGTTGGGCGCCTTTGGCCTGGAATCGCAACGTTTTCCGGATAATCAACAATGAAACGCAGCATCTTTGGCGACGGCGATCCAGCCGCTGTTCACCTCAACCCCATGATCTGGTAGAGTTTCTGGATATCGAAATGGGAACGGACGATGGAGGCCAGCGCGCGGTAACTCGCCTCCCTGCGAGCCGATTCAGATACGACGTGTTCCGCTACCGGCTCCATTCCCTTCTCACGGCGAATATGATTCAGCCAGGCGCGGGTGAACGAGCGGTTATGAAAAATGCCGTGAAAA
Source organism: Bacillus thermozeamaize (assembly GCA_002159075.1). Lineage (NCBI taxonomy): Bacteria > Bacillati > Bacillota > Bacilli > Caryophanales > Bacillaceae > Bacillus > Bacillus thermozeamaize. The sequence goes on along the minus strand of LZRT01000086.1, from coordinate 67,694 downwards.
TATGTCCCCCAAACGCGCCCGTCATACGCAACCGTGCCGTCGGCACGCCCGTCCGCAAGGCGGATGAAGGGTTGGCTGCCTTGCTCCGCCTTCGTCCGTCCGAGGTGAATTTCATACCCGGTTACCCGTTGATCTAAAGCAAAGCGCCCGCCAATGACCCGGCCTTCCGTCCGCACTGTTATCTTGTCGGCAACAAACGTCGTTTCCACCGGCAAAAGCCCGAGACCGTCCAACACCTCATGCGTTGACTCAACGCCGTGCGGATCAAACAACTTTTTGCCCAAAATCTGGTACCCGCCACAAATGCCGACGACATGCGCACCCCTCTCCGCCGCCGTGACAATACGCGCCGCCAGTCCGCTTTGTTGCAGCCAAATGAGGTCTTCCGTCGTGTTCTTGGTTCCCGGTACAAGGATGATATCCGGATTCCCCCAATCACTGACCCTCGAAACGAGACGCACGTTGACGCCGGGCTCATCGTACAGGGGGTCCATATCCGTAAAGTTGGAAATGTGGGGAAGGCGTATCACATGTATGTTCAATGCCGTGGCCGATTCGTCCTGTTGTTTCAAGCGGAGGCTTTGTAAGGCGAGGGAGTCTTCCGCCTCGATTCCTGTTTCCACGTAAGGAATGACTCCGAGAACCGGCAGTCCCGTCTCTTTTTCCAGCCAGTCCAGCCCAGGCTGGAGAAGCGAGCGTTTGCCGCGAAATTTGTTGATCACGAAGCCTTTTACCCGCTCCCGCTCCTTTTTCTCAAGCAGGGCAAGCGTCCCCACGATGGACGCGAACACCCCTCCCCGGTCGATGTCGGCGACAAGGACAACAGGCGCATCAGCCAGTTCCGCCACCCGCATGTTGGCAATATCGCGATGTTTCAAATTAATCTCCGCCGGACTGCCCGCGCCTTCGATCACGAGGATGTCGTATTCCTCGGACAGGCGTCGCAACGAATCCTTCACCACCGGCAACAGCTTCCGGACATATTCTTCCCCGTAGGCACTTGCTTCCGCGTCCGCGTAATGCTTGCCGCGCACAATCACTTCCGCGACCATGTCTTGTTTCGGTTTTAACAAGATGGGATTCATGTCCACGGTCGCTTCAATGCCGCACGCTTCGGCCTGCACTCCCTGCGCCCGGCCGATCTCGCCACCGTCCGCCGTGATATACGAATTGAGGGCCATATTTTGCGCCTTGAACGGCGCCACCCGGTAGCCGTCTTCGTAAAAAATGCGGCACAGCGCCGTGCAGAGAACGCTTTTCCCCACATCAGACGCCGTGCCTTGCAACATGACCGCTTTCAGACCCGTTCCTCCTCCCAACAGCGCCGCGTACCCTTCTTCAATGTTGCGCTGGATGGCCTTTCGGGGAAAACGCCATGGGAACCGCTGCGCCGTTTTAGCCGTTCAGGATCTCCACCAACAGTTTGTTGACCAGCTGCGGATTGGCTTTCCCCTTGGTTTCCTTCATCACTTGGCCTACCAGGAATCCCAAGGCGCGTTCTTTTCCGTTGCGGTAATCGTTTACCGATTGCGGGTTTGCGGCAATGACTTTTTCCACAATTTCCCTGATGGCGCCCTCATCACTGATCTGGACCAAGCCCTTTTCTTTTACAATCGTTTCCGGATCTTTCCCGCTTTCCAGCATCTCCGCAAAGACGGTTTTGGCAATTTTGCCGCTGATCGTGCCCTTTTCGATCAACTGAACCATTTTGGCCAGATTTTCCGGGGTCATTTTCACCTGGTCAATCTCCAGGTTATTTTTGTTCATGTATCCGAGCAACTCAACCATGATCCAATTGGAGATGCTCTTGGCGTCAGCGCCGGTGGCAACGGCCGCTTCAAAGTAATCGGCCAGCTTCTTTGAGGCGGTAATCACCCCGGCGTCGTAATCGGGCAGGCCATATTCCCGCACATACCGCGTTTTACGGGAATCGGGCAGCTCGGGAATGCTGTTTCTGATCTCTTCCACCCATTCGCGGGGTATATGAAGCCTCACCAGATCCGGTTCCGGAAAGTAGCGGTAATCGTGGGCTTCTTCCTTGGAACGCATCGCGATCGTCTCTTTGCGCCCTTCATCCCAGCGACGGGTTTCCTGGATCACTTTTTCTCCGGCATCAAGCAATGCCGCCTGTCGTTTTACCTCGTATTCCAACGCCCGTTGCACGCCGCTGAAGGTGTTCATGTTTTTCAATTCCGTCTTGGTGCCAAATTCCTTTTGGCCCACCGGGCGCAAGGAAATGTTGGCGTCGCAGCGCAAGGATCCTTCTTCCATTTTCACATCGGAAACTTCGGTATACAAAAGGATCGAACGCAGCTTTTCCAGGTACAGACGCGCTTCTTCCGGCGAGCGGATGTCCGGAGCGGAGACAATTTCGATTAACGGCACGCCCACGCGGTTGAAATCGACGAGGGTATCAAAGCCCCCCTCCTGGTGCATCGATTTTCCCGCGTCTTCCTCCAAATGCAGGCGGATGATGCCGATCCGCTTTTTCTGCCCGTCGATTTCGATTTCAATCCATCCGTTTTTTCCGATGGGCTGGTCATACTGGCTGATTTGATAGGCTTTGGGCAGATCGGGGTAGAAATAATTTTTGCGGTCAAATTTGGTATGTTCGGCAATCTCGCAATTGAGGGCCAAAGCCGCTTTCATCGCGTATTCCACGGCACGCCGGTTCAATACGGGCAATACCCCGGGATGTCCCAGGCAGATGGGACACGTATTGGTATTGGGAGGCGCGCCGAACTGGGTGGAACAACCGCAAAAGATTTTCGACTCCGTCGATAATTCCGCGTGCACCTCTAGGCCAATTACGGTTTCATATTTCATGAAGAAACCCCTTTCTCACAATACCGGGCGTTTTTTGTGATGATCGGTCTGCTGCTCAAAGGCGTGCGCCACCCGCAACACGGTCGGTTCGTCAAACGCCTTGCCGATAACCTGCATGCCGACCGGCAACCCGTTGGACGCAAATCCGGCAGGCACGCTGATGGCCGGCAGTCCGGCCAGATTGACCGGAATGGTGAGGATGTCGTTGAGATACATCGTCAACGGATCCTCGATCTTCTCGCCGATCTTGAACGCCGTCGTCGGCGTGGTCGGTCCGATGATCACGTCGTAATTCTCGAACACCCGCTCGAAGTCCCGGCGGATCAACGTGCGGACCTTTTGCGCCTTCAAATAGTAAGCATCATAATATCCCGAACTCAAGGAATAAGTACCCAGCATGATGCGGCGCTTTACCTCCTGGCCGAATCCCCGGCTCCGGGTTTCCTTGTACATCTCCACCAAATTGCCCTCATATTCCGCCCTTACGCCGTACCGAACCCCGTCGTAACGAGCCAGGTTGGAAGAGGCCTCAGAGGAAGCGATAATGTAGTATGTAGCCACGGCGTATTCCGAATGCGGCAGGGTGACTTCTTCCACGACAGCCCCCATGCCTTCCAGTACTTTAAGGGCTGCGAGGATTTTTTCCTTCACTTCTTTATCGATGCCTTCCCCCAGATATTCTTTGGGGACGCCGATCTTCAGCCCTTTCACATCCCCTGTCAAAGCGCTGATGTAATCGGGGATGTCCACGTTGGCGGATGTGGAATCCATTGGGTCATGCCCGGCAATGGCCTGCAACACATAGGCGGCATCCTCCACGTTCTTGGTGAGGGGCCCGATTTGATCCAGTGATGAGGCAAAGGCAACCAAACCGAAACGCGAAACCAGTCCGTATGTCGGCTTCAGTCCCACCACGCCGCAAAAGGCTGCCGGCTGGCGGATCGATCCGCCGGTGTCCGAGCCAAGCGCAAAATAAACTTCCCCGGCTGCCACAGCCGCTGCCGATCCGCCGCTGGAACCACCCGGGACATATTCGAGGTTCCAGGGATTGCAGGTGAGTTGAAAGGCGGAATTCTCCGTAGAAGAGCCCATGGCAAACTCGTCCATGTTGCATTTGCCCATGACGACGGCTTGTCCAGCTTTGAGACGTTCAATCACCGTCGCGTCGTAGATCGGCTCATAGTTTTCCAGTATCTTGCTCGCGCAAGTGGTCTTCATTCCTTTGGTGACAATATTGTCTTTAATACCCGCAGGCAAACCGAACAAAATCCCGACAGCTTCCTTTTCGGAAAGCAGTCCGTCCAGTTCCTTTGCCTGTTCCTCGGCTGCTTCATTCCGGCTCAAGAAAGCCTTCACTTTTCCGTCCACAGCATCAATTCTCTGGCGCGACTCCCGAACCAGGTCCGAGACGGTATACTCCTTGTTATGTAAATCGCTGTGGATCTCCGTCAGGCGTTTTTCCAACAGAGACATCTGCGCAAACCCCCTATTCTTCGATGACAGCAGGTACCCGGAACATACCGTTCTCATGGTCGGGAGCGTTTTTCAACACTTCCTCCCGCGGCCAGGAAGGTCTTACGTTGTCTTCCCGCATGACATTGGTGATTTCCAACACGTGACTGGTAGGAGGCACGTCCTGGGTATCCAGTTCGTTCAATTTGTGAAAAAACAAAAGGATATCGTTCAGGTTGCGGGTAAACCGATCCTCTTCCTCAGGAGACAACTGCAGCCTGGCCAGATTGGCCACATGTTGCACTTGTTCGCGCGTGATCTTGCTCAACTGTTTCAACCCCCTTCCAAAACCACGGCTTCATCATTATCAGCAGTGCATGTTCTGTTCTCACTCGATTTTTATTATTCTCCTTGTGGGATTCTCCCGTCAAGTGCGGAACAATTCGCACATTAAAACCGGAAAGCCCGCACAGCTAATCCAAAAAGCCCAGCAGTTTCTGCATCTCTCTGGGATTCTCCTCGCCAAAAAAGAAAATGGTTACAAGCAAAAAGATCAGGATGGGGAAAGATAACGCGGCACCCCCATTCTTATTGGCAGCGCTCATCTGGACACCTTCCTTCCTCCAGCAAGGATTCGGCATTCACGGTCATTGGATGCTTTTTCTGTACGCCTCAAACAAATCTTGGAGCGAACGGGAATCATGACTCCTTATGATTTTCGCGATTTTCTCCTTGTCGATGTCGCGCAAAAAGTTGTCGCGGTATTTTCCGATGACAAAGATCGTCAAGTGACCCACCCGCCGCAGGAGAATGCCATCCACCGCCAACTTGCCGGACAGCAACAACAAAGCCGTGACGAACTCGATCGTGCCCACGCCGTCAATACCGGTCCCGGTTGTCCGGTGCAATCCTCTCCTGTTTCCCTTCGCAGCCATGTCCTTCGCTCCCTTGAAAAAGGCTATACAGGAGTATATGATTGAAAACCTCCCCTTGCTCATCATGAACGTCCCGTGCCGCCGGATTTGAGGCTTGGAAACGGGCTTGATCAAACAAGAAGAGACTGTCCCTTTCATGCCAGCAAATTTAGGGACAGTCTCTCTAAAGTGGAGCGCGATATCCATCCGCTTTCTGCATCCTACATGTTCCGCAATTCGTCCTCAATCTCCTCCTGCCAGCGTTCAATGGCTTCCTGACGCCGTTCGTTTTTCTCCTGCATCCGCACCTTCTGTTCACCGGAAACCTCATTGTCTTCCACGTAGTCGCGGGACGATCGGATCCTCTCCTGCGTGGTTTCAATCATTTTTTTCATTTTCTCGACATTTTCTCTGGACATTTCCCATCACACTCCTACACTGGTTTCTCTTCTTAGTGTGCGGGAAATCAGCCTATTTTATCCATCAGGCATTGGAGATCGGCGGAGCATCACCAGAAGGTAAAGTGGCTCCTGGCTGTTGTTGAGCACACCGAAACTCACATTACCTTCGCAAGTCAATACCTGCGGTGCCGTCGCCGGCAATTCTTCCTCATCCACCCGAAAAAGTCCGCTGCCTTGGAGGACAAACACCTGCAGGTAAAAATCGGGATGTTTGTGGGGAGGCAAAGCCTGTCCGGGCAAAAAGCCAAACAGGATCAAGACCATCTCTTGCGAACGAAACAGAACCTGTTTGGTCGGACCGTCGGCAGATAAGGAATACGCCTCCGTCAGCGTGGCCAAATTCATGATCAATCCCTCCTCTTTCTTCCCCACATCCCTTACAATGAAAATAAGAAAGTGATGGAAGGGCGGGCGCCGCATGTTCCACCTTTTTCGAAAGATCCCCTTGTTCCGTGACATCGAGCCGGACGCGTTCGAGCGGCTGCATCTGAGGTTCGATCAACGGAATTACCCCAAACATGGCACCATCTTCCGCGAAGGGCAGGAGCGGGAAGCGATCTTCTTCATCCTCAAAGGCATTGTCAAAACCTATAAAGTGGATGAAACCGGGAAGGAACAACTGATCTCCCTGTTGCATCAGGGAGAAATGTTTCCCCATGTCGGGCTTTTTGATGACGTCCCTTATCCTGCCACGGCAGAGGCAATCCAGGAGACCGAGCTGCTCGTCATCCCGATTTCCGATTTCAGAAACCTGCTGGCCAGCCACCCTCGGATGGCGGCGCAAGTGATCGCTCACATGGAGCAAAAAATCATGGACCTGCAGCAACGCCTGCAAAAGATGATGTCAGCCGATGTCTTGCACCGGTTGATTGATATTCTTTTACACCTGGCCGATGAATACGGCGTGGTTCAAAACGGGCATACCGTCATCCATATCCCGCTGACCAATCAGGATCTGGCCAACATGCTGGGCACATCCCGCGAAACAGTCAGCCGCATGCTGAATCACCTGAAAAAGGAACAACTGCTGGACACAGGGCGCCAGCAGATCATTCTGTACGATCCGGAAAAACTGAAATTAAAGAGGAATCACTATTGAAGTTCATATGAAAATAGGGGGCCAATGCTTGCAGCCTTTCCTCCGGAATGGCCTGTTCGATCAAGGGAAAAATGATCCGCTCTTCCCTTCGGACATGACTCTCGAGCAAATAACCCAGGCGCGACATTGTTTCCTCCGTGACGTCACCCCGGTTCAGGATCTGATCGACGAGGGACCGGATCTGTATATGTTCCAGCAACATCCGGACGATTTCCGGATGATCCGGCGAGGCATACTGGGCATACGCGGGAAGGAGAACCTCTTCTTCCTCACGAAAATGTGCCTGGCCGCCGGAATGCCAGAAGGCGGCCAATAGATCACGCACCTCTTCCAACCGGTATCCCTTGTGCTGGATACCGGCCATCTTCAGGCGCTTGGCCGCAGCAAGGGCATGATGATGGTGATGGGACAAGGGATGAAGCGCCGGATGCCGTTTCATTTTCCATTCCTCCTGAAAGCCAAAAGATCGAAAGTGGTATTCCAAGCATACCACACTTAGGGTGCTTCAATCATACCTGAAACAATGATCGCAGACTGTGATCTGGCTCACGGTATGGATTCCGGTTTTGTTTCATACTAAAATAGGCCTATTCCGATAAAATCGAACGAAATGGAGGAAAAAAGAATGAATGTCTTGGAAGCCATTCGCCAACGGCGTGAGATCACCCGCTACCAGCAAAGGCCGGTTGAGCGGGAGGTCCTGGCGCAGTTGCTTGACGCGGCATACCTATCGCCGACCGGCAACAACCTGCCGTCCCGGGAATTTATCCTTGTCACGGACAAAAAAATGCTGGAACACCTGTCCCAATCCACTCCTTTTGTTCCATGGCTGAAAGAAGCCGCGGCGGCCATCGCCGTAACCGCCCGTCCGGATGTCAGCAAGTACTGGCTGCAGGACGCCTCCATTGCCTGCGGATTCATCTGGCTGGCGGCGGTCGGCCTTGGTCTGGGGGCAGCCTTTGGGGCCATCTATCATGCCGAAGACGCAGAAGAGTCGGCGCGCCGGGAAACCTATGTCCGGAACGCGCTCTCGATTCCTGCGGACCGGCGGGTGGTGGCCATTCTCGGCCTGGGCTATCCTGACCAGCAACCGGCGCCAAAAGAGCCGCTGCCAAGGGAGGAAATCATTCACTTGGAACGGTTTCGGCCACCTGCGCCGGAAAGATAATGTGACACATTCCAAAGCTTCTACTTAATGACACCACTTGACTGAATGACGCCACTCGACCGGTATGCGTCCATCACTTCGTTTCCAAAGCATTTTCACCGGATGCGTCGCTGTAGTACTCTTCCCCCATCAGCTTGCGTTCCGGCAAGAAAAAGGTCCCGATGAAGCAAAGGCCAGCAAAAATGAAACCAACGAAAAACAATTCGCTGATGCCCGCAGACAGCGACACTTTCACGGCATGAAGCAGTTGGTGGTACAGTTGCTGGCCAGCCGCTCCATATTTGGCAAATTGCTCCGCGATTGCCTGCTGCGCCTGTGCCGTCAGCAAGGTTTGCGGATCAAACTGCGACATATCCCCCGCCACCGCTTGCAGTTTTTCGGGCATCATTTGACTCAATCGCGCTTGAAACTCATGGTTCAAAATGGAACCAAAAATCGGCGCGGCAATGACGCCGCCAAGGGAAAAGACAAATTGCTGGGTCGCGTTGACTGTGCCCATCATCCGGTATGGAAAAGCGTTTTGCACGGCGACATTCAACAGCGGCATGAGCGAACCGATGCCCAGCCCCAAGACCACCATGTTCACGATCACCACCGGATACGCCGTGTTCGCGTCCATCCTCGTCAGCAACAAGGTTCCCAAGACGATGAAGGCCGCGCTCACGTGAGAAAGAACGCGGTATTTTCCTGTCCGTGTCATGACCCGTCCAGACACCATGCTTCCGATGATAAAACTGATCATCATCGGCGCCATGACCAATCCGCTATTCTGGGCATTCATGCCTACCACGCCCTGAATGTAAAGAGGAAGAAAGATCATGCTTCCGAACATCGCCATGGACATAAATACCCCCAGGACGAGCGATATCGAGAAAATCCGGCTGCCAAACAACCGGGGGGTAATGATCGGATCGGACACTTTTTGCTCTGCGAAAATGAAAATCGCAAGAGCGACAATGCCGCTCCCAAAGAGAGCCAATTCAACAGGGGATGTCCATGCGTACTTGGTTCCCGCCCATGTAAAGCCGAGCAAAATGGGAACCAGACCCATCGTCAGCAACACAGCCCCCAGCCAATCCACTTTGACCTGCTCCTCCGTGCGCACCTTGGGGAGGGAAAACAGCACGCCAATAAGCGCCAGCAATCCAAACGGCAAATTGATGTAAAAGATCCACCTCCAGGAAAATGTGTCCGTGATCCATCCTCCGATCGTCGGGCCAAGCAGGCTGGACAAACCGAAAACCGCACCAATCACACCCATCCAGCGCCCGCGCTCCCGCGGATTAAAAATATCGCCAATGGTTGCCCGCGGCATGCTCATCATGGCCCCGGCGCCGATGCCCTGCAACCCCCTGGCCAGCACCAGTTCGAGCATGGTACGCGCCTGCCCGCTGACAGCGGAGCCGATCATAAACATGATCAGGCCAAAGATATAAAACGGTTTGCGGCCGTAAACGTCAGACAGCTTGCCATAAATCGGCACGGTGATTGCCGAGGCCATCATGAACGAACTGAACAGCCAGGTATACAGTGAAAATCCGTTCAAATCGGACACGATGGTCGGCATGGCTGTCGACACGATGGTTTGGTTCATGGAAGAAAAAAACATGGTCAACAAAACGGTTGCCAATGCCCACTTTTTACGCGGCCCTGTAATTTGGTTGGTCGTCTGAACCATAGCATCACTCTCCCCTACCATTCAATGCCCATCAGGTCGGCAATTGCCTGCCGGTAATGGTCAAATTCCCCGAACTTACTAAAATTGGCCAACAATCCCTTGACCATAAAGGTTGGCGGCTGCCCTTTTTTAAATTCGGCAAGCAAATACTTGATACTATCAAACAATTCCCCCTTTTCCGCTTCATTCATGTCGAGCCGGTTCAATGTATCCTTCATTTGTTCCAGGATCCCGATCACCTGCTCATGGATGTCATTGGCGGGAGCATACAGCGGCGCCAGCATTTCCTGGGTCAGCAACGGCTTCTGCCGTCCTGACACCATCCCGTTCACCACCTCATCCAAGCGGTTCACAATAAACCGCGCCAACCGCTCCACATCCAGTTCAATGCGGTGCACAATCATCAGCATGAGATAAGACTTCATGATGCCGTGAAAAATCACGGTCGCATCATACAAATAAGGACGCACCGTCTCGCCATAGATGGATAAAAAAACGTTTTCCAGCCATTGCCGCTGTTTTTGCCGGAGTTTGCGAAAAAAATGCGCCATTTCTTTGTTTATGTGCAGCACTTCTTCCCTGAAGTTCAAGATGATGATTTCCCTGTTATCCAGCAGATGCTGAAACAACCGGGTCAGCTGCAGGACAAATTTGTCCCTTGCAGGAAGGTCCTGTTGTTCCGCCTGGGCGATGATTTCATCAATTTTCTCGGCATCATATTGAAAAAGAGACAACAACAACTCTTCTTTCGAGCGAAAGTGCAAATAGAACGCACCCTTGGAAATGCCGCTCCTATCCGCAATTTCTTGAATCGAAGTGGCATCCAATCCTTTTTGGGCAAACAATTTCATCGCCGACCGGATGATTTTGAGTTTCTTTTCATTCACCTTTTTACACATCCTTGTGCCGAATTGATGACTGTCCGGATAGTCAGTTTCGATTATAAGCAATAACGCTACCAATTATAATTTATATATGACCGGTCAGTCAATAGAACGAATGATTTGCCGGCTTTCTACCGTTCCATCACTCACGAATCCACGCTGTTCAAAACAGAAGAACAGAAGAAGACGCATTCACCCATTACGGGTGAACACGCTTTTTTTATGACTTGTTTCAAATGACTTCGCTTGCATTCATATGCGACGAGGAAGGATTCACCAAGGGTAACGACGAAAATACATCATGAGACAATAACCAAGCGTATCTTTTGGATATCTGCCGGCGGGTCAAAAACAACAGCGCGAACGCATCCTGCATGAACGAAAAAAGATCAAGGTTGCCTGAAGGGGCACGAAACGAAGGAGTGTGGGCATGTTTCATCAGACAAATTTAGTGATTAAGGAGAAAAATCGATTGATTATTGCATTATCCTTTTTGACGATGTTGTCATCCTTGATGATCCATTTTTTACATCGAATGTTCAACATCCACCGGATCGACCATTCTCACATATCCGGAAAGTTTGATTTAATATTGAATGTTATTCTCCTCACCCCTTTGGCGCTATTTTTATTCACCTTTTGGTTATACCGAAAAAAGGGGGACCATCGTTGGATTCCATTGTTCAATACACTCATTCTGACGTTCAGCAGCATTTCGATGATTGCCGGCGGAAACGGAATGGTCGAATACCATTTTTCTATTTTTATGGTCATCGCCATGATTTCTTATTACGAAAACATCACATTAACTGTAGTGATGACAGTTCTCTTTACGCTCCAACATCTGGGCGGTTATTTCTTCGTTCCTGAATTGGTGTACGGATCGTCAACATATGCTTTTTCGATGGTTCTTATCCATGCCGTTTTCTTGTTGGCAACTTCCGGAGCCAGCATTTGGGTCATCGTGAATAAGAAAAAAGTCACTGAGGAATTACAGAAGGAAAAAGAACAAAAACAAACGTTTAAAAACCAAATGATTCAATCTCTTACGTTGACATCCCGACAGGTGGCGACCACCTCCAATCAACTGTTTACCCATTCCAAGGAGAGCAAAAATCTTTCCACTAATATAAAATCGGCCATACTGGAAATAAAAAACGGCTCGGATACCCAAGTACAGGCTGCAACCGAAGCAGCCAGAGCCATAGAAGAAATGGCGATCGGCATCCAGCATATTACGGAAACATCATCCAGGGTTGCCGAAGTGTCACAGGAAGCGGCCAAAGAAGCGGAACGGGGAAATTCATCTATTCAGAATGCAATTGCGCAAATAGAAACGATCCATGCATTGACTCATGATTTCGCTTCCATCGTAACCATGTTAGACGAACGTTCCAAGGAAATCGAACAAATCGTCAAAATCATCACCGATCTTGCTTCCAAAACCAACTTGCTTTCTTTGAATGCTGCCATTGAAGCGGCAAAAGCTGGTGAACATGGCCGTGGATTTGCCGTTGTCGCCAGTGAAGTCCGGAAACTCGCTGAACAGTCCGCCCAATCCGCCTATCAAATTTCAGACTTGATCAAATCTGTTCAAGCAGATACCACCCTTGCGGTAAAGGCGATGAATAAAGTCAACAAAGAAGTTGAAATCGGCATCACAAAAAGCAAGGAGGCTATAGAAGCTTTCAACCGCATTTTATATGCTACGCAACAAGTTGCGGAACAGAATCAGGATCTTTCCGCAGTATTAGAAGAAATGGCAGCCGGTTCCGAAGAAATAACCGCAACCCTGGAAGATATGTTGAAAATCATAAAAGAATTTTCCACTAACATTCAACAAGTCGCTTCCGCTTCAAACGAACAATGGAACACAGCCAATAAAGTAACATTATCCGCTGAAAGTCTGAATAAATTGTCGCAAGAATTGGAAGAAGTCATCCGCAATATAAAAATATAAATGCGTAATATATTACAAAGTCATCCACCCTTGGAACAGAGTGGTGACAAACTCCGGTGAATCCACCGTTCCCGCTTTCCCAATCCTTCACCCGCCCAATGCAAACCGAACGGCCCGGCTGATCAAGGCAGGCAGTATTGATACGTGGTTTTTGCCTTCAAACTCCTTGAACTCCACCTGCACACCGCGGCTGGCCAGGTTGGACAGGCGGTCCGCAAGCTCCTTCGCGTTCTGGGCAAGCCGCTTTTATGGCTTTTCTCCAGTTCTCCCACCGCCAGCAGGACCTGCACATCCATCCGTTCATGTTCCAACCTGGAGGCAAATTGCCACTCTTCATCAAGAATGATCCGCCTGCTCCAATGAATGGACGGACTTCCTGCCACATATGTCCGAAAGGCGCCCGGCTTGGTAAACAGCGTGTGCACACGAAAAGTCCGTCGAGAGAGTGACCGATGATCGCTTGTCTCGTGCCGTCGATCTTAAACTCACGCTCGATCCAAGGCTTCAACTCTTCTTCAATGAATGTGAGAAATGCATCTGCCCCGCCGTGTTCCCGGCCATACGCTGCCATCGGGTCTCGGAGGCAGTTCCTTTTTTTCACTGACATCCGGGGGGAATTTCGTTGTGCTCAAGATCACATCCGGTTTCAGTTTCAGGATCGTTTCCACGTTGGGTTGTTGCTTTTCCCCAATGGACTCCGCGGCATCCGTGATTGCCGCAAACATATCCGGAAACTTCCCGCCAACGGTCATCGCCCCCACCGGTTTGACGCCAAGCACCAGCGCGTCTTCCATCGCCTCCAGGCTTCCGGTAATCACAATCCGCTCTGTTTTTGCGGGAACCGTATATTCTTTGTCCAGGTAGCGGATGGTTCTCGTTTCCTTAGTTTCCTCGGTGGTGCCGGCCCCTGTGGATAACCCGGCCAGACCGGCTTTTTGAAACATCTTCTTCCCTCGCTCTTAAACTTCATGTATACGAAAAAGGCCAAGGCAACTATAGGGTTGAACCTTGGCCTTTTCATTCCGTTCATTTTCTTGTCTGCATACCCATATATTGCAATCTGCCATGACACCGTCCACATATACGTGATTTTAAAATTCCCTTGTCATCGGTTGCATATTTTCGGTGCCTAAAAGAAACATTCTCACAAGAAACGCACCGATACACATGTAAATTTCCCTTGTAGGCATGTGTGCGGGTTTTGCTCACACCATGCTTAGCTAATTCGCGCTCGAAATACTCCTCGCCATCTTTGAAAGGTTTTCCTAGCTCAAAACAAGCATAATGAATCAACTCATGTTTCAAAACATCCATGATGACTTTAAGATCCTGGTACTGCACAAGATCAGCCGACAATTCGATTGCATATGGCTTCCCAGATTTTAAGGCTAACCTGCCAAGGGTTTTCTTGAGTCTGCCGTTGATTTTGATTGGGATTTTCAATTCAATCCCATATGCTTTCCTTAAAAATTCGGCAGCTTCTTTTTGGAGCATTTTCAAACTTTCCATTTTCCTCACTCTCCGCACGTCCGCTGGCCGTAATGCGGGCAACAAATGCATCCGGGAATGCGATCTTTTTCAAGCGGAACGGGAAAAGCCATTCCGCAATTGTCACACTCCACTAAAATTGATTCTATCATCAATTTTGCGCCTCTTGCTTCATCACGTCGACCTTACTGCAAGGTACTTGGATATGGCGAAATATCTTGAATGGAAACAACGTCAGCATGAAGCAAAAAAAGTAAATAAGATTACACCCATTCGGTAAGTTCGTTCAACCGAGGGATTTTACACCCACTTTAGGACTTGATCACTTTTATTGTGGTATTGTATACCGAACAAGGAATCATCACCCTCCAACATACATACTCCTATCTTCCATTCTCCGGATTGGTTCCGGTACATCCTAACGTCGATCATGCCAAGGTAGTGCAGAATCTCCTCTTCCGGTATCATCACATGCTTGCCGAGGAGACTCCCGCCTTTAGGCATAGGTGGTTGACATACTTCCCCCAATACCTCTGTTAAGGAAGTGATGAGAAACAATTCCTGATGGTTCAAAAGTGATATCTTTTCCCTTTTTACCGTAATTGGATGAGGAGTCACGTTTAATGGTTCTTTATCATGATTTCGCCCGTATCTGACAGGCTTCACCTCATTTTAATTTTCAAAACAAAAAGCCGGTTCACTCCTTTTCGGAGCAAATCCGGCCTTTTTACAATTCCATTATGGTACGCGCATACCACACTGAATCTGGCACACGCATCCACTTTCCACAAACACTTCCTGCCGTATATTGGTCTCGATTTCTTGGATGGTTTGTTGCATGGAAAGGATGCTAAAGAGGTACTGGATCAAGACGATTTTAATCAAGCGGCATGGCCTGGAGTATGCGAGGAGCAATCCACCTGGTTCAAGTGAAAGCAGCGGTGCGGCGAGCCCCCAGTGAGGCACATGTTCATGGGGCAGTTGCCAGCAGCTTAGCAGTAACAACAGGTACACCTTCGAGCGTTTAGGGGCCCACACAGATGAAATACGTTTTTCAACAGTTGGTGCATTCGTCATTGTCGTTTAAGATTTGCTTCATGCCCACGCTGAGATCTCTTCACCTACTGAAAGTTGACACGGATTCTGATGGTGTTACGTAAGCGCTCGCCCATTTCGATTACATCCCGGGTCAGGTCCTTCTGAGCCGCATTCAGTCCGATACTTCCGGCTCCTCCGGCATTACTAATTTCTGTCACGAGTTCAGCTGGTGACCCAGGTCATGGTAGCGTGTACCACGGGATACCGGATTCCGAGCAGCTTGGTGATACGAGTTTGAATCAACTGCTACCCTTCTTTGTGCCATCGGGATCGCCGTCCCGGCCCTTTTTCGTCAATTCCCGCTGCTTAAGCTCCTTGCGGCGGATTTTGCCGCTAATGGTCTTGGGCAGCTCGTCGACGAATTCGATCTCCCGCGGGTACTTGTACGGTGCTGTCTCCCGCTTGACATGCTCTTGTAACTCCTTCACGAGTTCCGGCGAGGGCGTGGCGCCGGACCGCAGGACCACGAACGCCTTGACTATCTCACCGCGCACCGGATCAGGGCTGCCTACAGCCGCTGACTCTGCCACCGCCGGATGGCTGGCCAAGGCGCTTTCCACCTCAAACGGGCCGATGCGGTAGCCGGCAGAGAGGATCACGTCGTCACCGCGCCCGACAAACCAGAAGTAACCGTCCTCGTCCACCCAAGCGCGGTCACCGGTGATGAACCACTCGCCCCGACACACCCTTGCCAGTGCGCCGGGATCGCTCCAGTGACCCAACATCACGCACGGGTTAGGCATACGGATGGCGAGATCCCCCTCCTGCCCCGGCGGCAGCGGTCGGCCATCCGCATCCACCACCGCCATCTCATAACCGGGCAGCGGTTTTCCCATGGAACCCTTCCGCATCGGCAAAGCCCGGTAGTTAAGGCAGGCCATCAGCGCCTCGGTGAGGCCGTAGCCGTCGTAGACGGGATGACCCAACGCCTGCTGCCAGCGCTCGATCACCTCGGGGTTGAGCGGCTCCCCCGCCGACACACTGTGGCGCAGGTGGCGCAAATCCCAGCGGCCGAGGTCCAGCTGTACGATCAGCCGCAACTCCGTCGGCGCGGCACAGAAGGTGGTTACTTGGTGCTTTTGCAGAAAGTGCAGCCGCTGCTCGGGATCGAAGGGGCCGTTGTACATCAACAGCGAGGTGCCAAGTGACCAGGGGCCGATGACCATGCTAGTGCCGAACTTGGACCAGCCGGTGTCCGCCGTGCACCAGTGTAGGTCCTCCGGCTTTAGGTCAAGCCAGCAGAAAGCCTGTTCGCGCCAAGCAAAGATGGCGCGGTGGGCGTGCACGACTGCCTTCGGCTGGCCAGTGGTGCCCGAGGTGTAGTACATTACCGCCGGATCCTCCGCCGCCGTGTCGGCGCATGTCAGTTGTGGTGCCCCGCGGGCAACCAAGTCGGCGTAGACGTGCCAACCGTCGCGCCGCGGTGCTGTCCCCGTCACCGAGTCACCCACCACGATGCGGTGTCGCACCGTGGGACAGTCCCGCTCCACCGTAGCGAACCGCTCCATCCCGGCCGGCGTGGTGAAGAGCGCCACGGCGCCGGAGTGGTTGGCCCGGAACCCCAGGTCTTTGGCCTGCATCATCTCCGGGGTGGGTATGGGGATGGCGCCGATCTTTATGCAGGCCACGAAGGCGACGAACCACTCAGGCACCCGGGGCAGGTGCACAATCACCCGATCGCCCTGCCGCACGCCGAGGCCACGCAGGGCGTTGCCCAGCCGGTTCGTCAGTACTTTCATGTCCCAAAAGGTGTAGCGGAGCATACGGCCGTCCTGGTCTTCCCAGGTCAGCGCCAGGCGCGATCGGTCGACTGCCCAGTAGTCGACAACGTCGCGTCCGAAGTTAAAACGGTTAGGAATCTTCCAGCGAAAGTTACGGTAGTATTGCTCGTAGTCCGGCATGTTCGGAAGCACACCAGCCAACTCTCCTTGTCGCTGAATGAAATTCGAGGATACGCCTTAGTAAAGCCCAGCCGCCTGCCTGGCATAGGCCACCATGCCCTTGAGGTCGGCTTCCCGGCCCACCATCAACCGCTCGGCGGCCAGCGAGCCTTCGGCGTGGATGGTGGTCACCTCCCAGAATCCACCGAAGTCCGATGCCACTAGGTCGCGCACCAGCTTGAACGCCCGCAGCCGCTCCTCTACCGTCACGTCCGCCCGGCCGCCCAGATAAGGCTCCAGAAGGCCGCGCAGTTTCGGATGCTGCCAGTCGAGCATGTGCGGCGCCGTTACCGTCAATCCGCCAGCGATGTCTTGCACAGCCTTGACGGCGTCGTGGAACCCGTCGGCGAAGTACAGTTTGGCCAGATTACCGATAAGCGGGTTGGGGTAGTTGATTCCGGTATAGGGATCAATCCGCGGGTCCATGGCCGCTGCGAAGGTTAACGCATGCAGAGTCTCTGCATAAGCCAGCAGCCCCGTGATCTTCTCCCGGATGTGCCCGACCCGGTCTGTGCCGTTACAGGCGGCGACCCACGCCGCTGCCCCCGCAAGCAGGCATAGGGCCGGATACTTGTACGAGGCGGCGGTGAAACGGTGGAAGTTGGCGAACATCTCCGTCAACCGGCCCGCCCACTCCCACTCGCCAGCCAGAAACACCCGTTCCTCCGGTACGAAGACGTTGTCGAAGATTACCGTACCCTCAATCAGGTCGTAACGGGAACTAACGGGGTACTCGTCCGAATGACCGGTAGTCTGACGAGATGGCCGGGCGACGATGGTAATCCCTGGCGTGTCGATGGGCACGGCGAAGGCGACAGCATAGTCCCGATCGGCTTCCGTCATCGCCCGGGTGGGCAGCACCAACACCTCGTTGGTGTACGGGGCAGTACTGATGTGGAACT
Organism: Bacillus thermozeamaize; assembly: GCA_002159075.1. Lineage (NCBI taxonomy): Bacteria > Bacillati > Bacillota > Bacilli > Caryophanales > Bacillaceae > Bacillus > Bacillus thermozeamaize. The sequence continues at coordinate 49,824 of LZRT01000086.1, read as the reverse complement.
TGGCGCCGCGCACCACGATACCGCCGGGACGGCGTTCGACAATACGCAGGTAATAGTCGGGGCGTGCCTGCTGCGATGGCCGCAGGGTGCGATCGCCCTTGGGATCAGTCATGGCTAGGGCCAGCGACAGGTCATGCTGCTGCAGGTAGCGGCGGAAGGCCTCTACCCGGGCGGCGTACTCGGTACCCTTATCCCGGTCCACCTGCGGGGCCACAACCGACAACCCGTTGAGTCCGTCACTGCCGGCGTCCTTGGATAGCGGCACGACACCGAAGGCACGGCGGCTGCATTCCTCGATCAGCTGCCGGCGTAGCAGCAGGTCCTGTATCGACCGTGGGGCGTGGTAGTACCGGCTGTAGGCTTCCTCCCCCTCACCCACCACTGCAAACTCCCGGCATGCCGGGTCTTCGGACACGGAGTAATCAATACAGGCGGTTTCCACTCCCACCTTGAGTTCCGAATGTTCCGTCACATCCTCGACCCGCTGCCCGTAGGCCCAGACCACTCGTTTGTCGCGTAGGCTCTGGCGAAATTGTTCCGGCGTTCTCAGACCCAATTTGATCTCCTCCTCCAGTGTGTTTTCTCTTTAGACAAAATCCAGCGGGCTCGTTTTATTCGCTCGTTACGACCCAGTCAATCGAGATCCCGCACGCCCAGCGGATCAATGACATCCCGTAGCAGATGCAGTTCCCGCTCTGTGGGCGGTGGTTCTTCTCTGAGGTCTGGCGCTGTCAAGATATCGAAACCGGTACTCTTCTGTACCTGGGCCAGCGTTACGCCCGGATACAGCCGCTCCAGGACCATCTCGCCAGCAGGGAGGCAAACACCCCCAGATCGGTGAACAACTTGCGGGGCCCTGGTGTACTGCCCCCGTGGCCAGTTCCACTCACAAAGTCAATCTCCTCCACCAGCACCTTGACAGAATGGCGGGGTACATAAAGGTAAAAGTCATCGAAGTAGGTGGTCGTGTCGGCGATGCCGCCGCAGCCGGGCAACCGTATCTGCGGCTGCCCACAGGGACCTATAGTCACGTTGTTGGTGCGCCCGTACCGGTCCACCTGAGCCGGTCGGAAAAACTCGGTGATGGGCAGGGTAGGTAGAAGCTCGGAGACAACTTGCGGGAAGGTCCAGCGTAGCAGCGCCTGGCCCAGGGTCCACTCCTCGTACCAGGCCAACCCAAGGGGAGCAGCGTGTAGGCCAAAAGAGTTCCCCGTCGTGAACGATAACAGACTGTTTGGGGTGTGAGTCATTTGGGCGAGGATGTATGCCGCGGCGACCATGGGCGTTGCAATGCCCTGGGCAAAGATGCGGCCGTCACGTAGCTCCCGCGCCATGGCGCAAACTATCATTTCCTCGGTGGTCCATAGCCGCGATCTCAGTAATCGAGATGGAAGAGGTGTTGGTCGCGAGGGTCACCCCCGGCGAAACAATTCGGTCCAGCTCCTGGAACAGGGCAAACTTGACCTCCTTCTTTTCGGTGACAGCCTCGATCACGTATTCCGCCTCCCGGGCCGCCTCCAGGTCCGTGACGTACCGGATGCGCTCCTTGGCCGCCTGTGCTTCATGGGCGGTCATCTTTCCCTTGGCCACCAGCTTGTTAAGCCCTGACTCGATACCGGACCTGGCTTCGGAGAGCTGTTCGAAATGAATATCGCTGAGGGTAACCGCGAATCCAGCCTGCGCACACACTTGGGCAATGCCTCGCCCCATCAGGCCTGCGCCAACTACGAACACCCGCTGCATGTACATCCTCCTTTACCGCGACTTTTACAAACAGTTAAGCAAATCAAAGGCCGGGACTAACTGTCTTATTCGGTGCCAGTTCACCCCTTTTCGGTACTTTCATGACGGGTCCTCTCCCGTGGGTTTGTACCGTACTGAACGTCCGGTACATAAAAATTCATTGTCTGATCATGCGGCACTCGTTGTCCAGCACCAAAACCCGCCACCCTGTTCGCTCCCGCTTTCGCCACTGACCTGCCCGATGCCGGGGTGAAGCCAAACAGGTGGAGCGGTCACTAAGCGGTTTCCAGGAAAGCGAGCAACTTCGGCACCCCGACGCGGCGCGGATTTTCGGACACCTTAAGCTCCCTCATGGCCGCCCGGGCCATTCCGGGCAGACGCCCCGCGGCCGCGCCCATGTCCCAGAGCCAGCCCGGTTACCCAGGAAAGCAATAAGGTCTCCACTACCGCTACGGCCGCAGCCTCGTCGTCCGCATCCGGCGAGCCCCCCAGCCGTTGCTGCTCCGCCGTGGCGGGGCGACTGCAGCGCATGACGTTGTATAGCGTCGCTCCTGTTTAGCCAGTATGCCGCCAGCGACCCGAAGCGAGTACACCCGACGCCGACGATGGACACACTGTGCATCTCACGCACCTCCGTTAGGCCCGGTGCCGGGACGCCGGACACGCAATTTTCTCCATCTCCTCTACTCGATCTACTCACGCCCTTGCAACGGATCTTGGGCGCTGATGGCCCTGAACACCTGACCCATGAACTTGTGCCTCACTGTGCGGTCCAGCCTCCGTCCACGTACAGTGTCTCGCCAGTGGTGTAACCGGACAGGTCCGAGGCCAGAAACGCCACAGCTGCCGCAATCTCTTCCGGGGTACCTAGTCGCCTGAGTGGCGTCCTTTCGAGAATGCGGCCGACGAACCGCTCGTCGTTCATCCAGTCTTCATTAAGGCCGGTGCGGATGTATGCCGGCGCCACTGCGACAACACGCACGCCAAAGCGCGCCCATTCCATCGCCAGTGCCCGGGTCAGGTTTTGGAGCCCGGCTTTGGCGGCGCAGTAGGGTGCGATCGCCTTTTCGCCTACGGTGCCCATCACCGAGGAGATGTTGACGATCACCCCGCCGTCGGCGTCCTTCATGTGGCGGCAGGCCGCTTGAGAGGCAAAAAATGCTCCCTTGAGGTGGGTGTCGACCACGGTGTCCCAGTCGTCCTCGGTCAAGTCGAGGGCATAGCGGGTGATGGCCACGCCGGCGTTGTTGACCAAAATGTGCAACCCGCCGAAAGCGGCCACAGTGTCGGCCACCATGCGCTGCGCGTTGACAACAGAGCGCACGTCGGCGGCGAGTCCTTGCACACGCCGACCGGTGGCGGCAGCGATATCTGCCGCGGCCTTGTCCGCGGCGTCCTTGTGGCGCGAGGTGATCATCACGTCTGCCCCCGCCCGGGCCAGTCCCGTGGCGATGGCATAACCGAGGCCTCGCGATCCACCAGTAACCAGAGCAACCCGGCCTCTCAGGTCGATAGTCGGAAACGACATCAGCGACTTCCTCCTTTACCTTGCATCGGACTGAATTAGGAATCCAGTTGCTCCATACCGCGTAGGAAAATGCCAATAAAGATCTCGGCTATCTCCTCGGGTTGTAGGCGGCCCTGGCGGTTGTACCAATGAAAGACCCAGTTGTGCATGCCCAAGAAAGCTAGCACACACATACGTGGGTCCTCCTGCCGTAGCTCACCCGCCTCGATGCCCTGGCGGATGATGCGCTCAATGGCATCCTCAAACGCCCGGCGCTTTTTCACTAGTTCAGCCATGCGCTCGGGTGACAGGGCAGTCATTTCCCGGTAAAAGACGGTAATATAGGCCTGATATCGGGCGATGATCTCAACCAGGCGGTGGCTGAGCGCCCGCAGCTTCTCCCTTGCCGGTATTGCTGCGGCCTCGAGTTCCAAGGCTAAATCCAGCATTGGATCCACGTGCCGGTTGTGGCACTCCCACAAAAGGTCTTCCTTGCTGCCGATGTAGTAATACAGCGCGCCCCGTCCCAATCCTACAGCCTCGGAGATGTCCGTGATGGTCGTGGCGTGATAACCCTTTCTGGCAAACAACTGGACGGCGACCTCGATAATCTCATCCATGCGTGCTGCGGAGCGTTCGGTTCCCATGATTCACATATCACCTTATTATGTTGGTATTCTAGAATTGTACCAACTGTTCAGTACAATCCAAGTTTATCATATCTTTTGTGTCTTGACAACTTTTGGTCGACTGTTGGAACGGCAACAACGGGCGTACCCGGCACCAGAACCGGCATCGGCAGCGTCGCAACGGTCTGGGCATCGAAGCGGGTGAGTTGCGGGAGGCCGATGTCGCGCCGGTTACCTGTAGGTATGTTGATATCTAACTAATTTGTACCAACCATTCAGTACAATCTCAGTATATCATAACTTTCTTGTTATGAAAATTTTCAATCTATATGTCGGGCACGACGATAACGAGCTACGGCCCCAAAAGCATCATCACAATATGAACTATTGGCTATATTTGAGGGAGGTGGAATGGTAAATTGCATAGCTGTAATAATAATTTTCGTATATGCAATATACACTAGTTATAAATCCTTAATTTTTCAAGCGTCTGATTTGGCGCAAGACTTGGAATAAAGAATTAATGATCGATTTTATCGATCAAAAGGAAGGATGGCATTGGTTGGCCCCTTTTCACTACGGCACGTAGAAACTGTCAGTGGGAGTAAGAAGAAAGGAGTGAGGAAGGACGTGCAAATGCAGCTTTCGGATCCAAAGTGGGTTACTGGGTTCCAACAATTCGTTGCCGAAGATCCCGAAGTAAAACTGAACACGCGGTGGGCCAGGTTTAATTGCCTGGTTGAGATCGGCGACCGTCCTTATCTGCTAAAGGTAGATGAGGGTGTCATTAAGTTAAAAGCTGACCCGACCTTAGAAGAACCGTGGGATTTTGCTGTTCGTGGTAGCTTGGATGCTTGGCAACGCTTCGCGAACGGAGACACGGATCCCGAGTACCGTGACATACTTGGCATGGTATTCCAAGGGATCATGAGCGTAACGGGGGAAATAAAAAGTCATCTGGTGTTGGAAGGTAATTACCAGAAGCTATTCGCGAACTTGCAACCCCTGTACGCAATCCTCTCGAAAATTCGTGAGACGGAGGGGGTTTAGAATGGCTACTATAGAGCCGATGATTGGCAGATACGTTCATGTCGAAGTGGACGGGATAAACTACCGGACTTACTTCGAGTCAAACGGTTCGGGAATACCGCTGGTCTGTCTTCACACGGCGGGCGCGGACTCACTTGAGTACAGGCACTTGTTGGCCGATGACGACATCACGAAAGAGTTTCAGGTCATCGCATTCGACATGCCCTGGCACGGGCGTTCCCTGCCGCCCTCTGGATGGTGGGAGAAAGAGTACAAGCTCACGCGGCGTTTTTACATGGACTTCGTTATCGCGTTCACCGAGGCACTCAAGCTCGACAGGCCGATCCTGATGGGTTGCTCTATGGGCGGCTACTTGATGTTGGACATCGCTCACGAGCACCCTGGAAAGTTCAGAGGACTTATCGCCTTGCAACCTCGAGACTACGAGCCTGCGTGGGATGAGATGTCAAAGTGGCTGGTGCATCCAGAGGTCAACCCGGCAAACCTAATCCGCCCGCTAATTCGAAGCCTTACATCGTCGCAGGCTCCAGAGGAATATAGGCGCGAAGTGGAGTGGATCTACGCACGTTGTGGTCCAGGGGTTCTCAGCGGCGACTTTTACTTCGCCTCCAAGGAGCATGACGCCCGCCCATTTCTCGAAGAAATTGACGCGGAAGAGCAAGGCCTTTATGTCATAGGAGGCGATGATGACTGGAGTTGCTACCCAGAGCACACCGACAAGCTCAAGTCTTCCATCAAGGGGTTGAAGGTAACGCGCATCCCTGGGCTTGGACACTTCCCGCCTTCGGAGCGACCTGAACTCTTTAAGCAAGCCCTCATGCCCATCTTGTACGAGCTTCGACTTCGCGCTTGAAGTTGACAGCGTCCAAGTATCCGAATGAGCAGCCATCAGTGTTCAATCCGAAGTATTTTCCGAAAACATAAGCGATGCTTTCCGCCTGGGCTTTCTTGATCTCGCGGGACTCTTTCTCGAATTGCGCTCCCTTCTGGTGAAGCAGATAATGGGCGTATTCGTGGTTCTGTGTTTTCAATTGATGGTTGCGCTCGTTTTGATGACTGATTACGATCTCGTTTTTCCAGCCCAGGGTTTGGTTCCCTCTCCACTGACCACCCTGGCCCACATCTATAAAGTGGGCAAACAGCTTGACCGAAAAGATTTTGTCGCTGACGGCTGATGGGCCACCAAGAATCATCATTCCTGGATGGTTTGAAGCAACGGCTGAACCTGCTCCGGAACCTTGTCTTTGGCGACAAGTATGAGTTATGTCAAGCGACCTATTCAAAGGTGCATGCATGTTTTCGTCATCACATACTGGCCTTATTTTTCGCAGCTATTTTTCCGGGTTTCCAAGGTGTTCCAAGATAAGGCAGTGCCCAGCGGTCCAATCCATACCACCCGGCGACTTTCCAAGCCAAGACAAGCCAAGTGCCGAGGATGAACAGCACCGGGTTGCTGCTGACCGTACCTGCCAATAGGAAACTGGCATTCATAAAACCGCCAAAAAAGGCCGCAATACCCGTCAATAGCCCGACAATCAGGCTAATCCCGACAAGCACCTCGCCCCAAGCGACCATCCAGGCAAACAGTTTGGCGTTGGGCAAAACAATTTGTTCCAAAAACCAGGCATACCAGCCGGTTACGTCAGGATGCTCGCCGCCGGTTTTCTCCAACGCGCCTTTGACAAACCCCGTGACTGCCGCGCCAGCTTTGGCGCCGGTCCAAGCTTCCGCCCCGACTTTGTGGATGCCTGCCATCAGCCATTCATATCCTACGTACAGGCGGATGATCAGCCATATCCAGGCGGAACGCGTGCTGCTAAAAAGAAATTGTGAAACAGGGTTTTCCGGGATGAGGATTTCTTTCCCGCGCATCGTCCTCACTCCTTCGGCAAAATAAAACCTATCATTGGAAATGTTTATAATGACAGGAATACTTTACCATACTCACACCTGAACAATCTACTAACATCCCGCGTAGATTTTTGAAATTTTTGTTAACGATAAATCAAAGAAAACGCGCATGCGCGGCATCCCGTTGCTGACCAACGGAACAAACCGATACCGGCCTTTTTTCTTTCTATCAAGCTCTCTTTATCCTGTGACTGCAAACTGAACGTATCTCTTTTGTTCCATGGACTGGCCATCTTCTCATCTGTCGGCGTCTGACGTTTCGCAAAGATCTCCCCTGACTGGTCAGACAAGGTAAATTCGAGATAGTCCCTTTCCTGACGGTCCGAACGCACGGTTGCTGTCAGGAACCTTCGCTGTTGTTTCTCAGCAAACGCATAATTTATTATAATTGATGTTTTAAAATATCTCACTCAGCACATCGTAAAACGTCTGGGTCAACCTCGCTTTTACGTCTGAAGGTTTTTCTTCGATAATCGGATAACCCAAATCAACATGTTGTGCCCATTTGTTTTTGTTTACACCCAGCACACGGGCCTCATGACTTAAAACAATATCGTCAGCTTTCTTAACTGCTTCAATGTCGTCATCATCCAATTTCGGCGCACCAAAAGATTGCCAAATCAAATCAAACAATCTTTCTTCCATCCGTTGATAATCAATCAACATGCGTTTGATTGGCCGCGGTAAATCAATCAGATACGCCTCTGTGAAATCGTGTGTCAATCCATACAGACGGACGGACGGCGAGTAGTTCCTGTCTGTCAAATAACGATATACCATGAGCGAATGCTGACCGACGCTGTAAAAGATTTTAGAGTGTCCTCCAAATCGGCATAGATTGCAGACAGCATGAATCATGTCTTCAACCACAATCTCCTCCAACCTCGGGTCAAACGGGTAAAATTTTACCCCTGTATACGTTTCTATCCAGTCGCCATATCTTGTTTCCAACATCTTAACCCCTCCCGGTTGGATGATGAGATTGCAGTTATTGATGCATGATGACATGTCTGGTGAAAAAGCCCACAGCACACCAAAGAGAGATGCATGGAAAGAAAAATGCACAAAAGCGTGATTCCCGTCCGTCATAAGGACGGATCCCAATTCGTCCCTCAACAAGGCTAGGCACATCAGCCCATGTATTTTTTCGCTTCCGGAAAGTCAATCTCAACCTGATCGTTCTTTTTGTCGATCAACTGGTTCAACCTCGTAACCTTTTTCTTCCATTCGATGGCCTTTTTCCGCATTTCCTCCGGGTCGTGCAAAGCACGGATTACAGTTGTCGATCCTCCTATTCCCGTTCAATCTCTTCCTTCTTGCGGCCAGCGAAGCGTGACTGGGGTGAAAGTGCCGCTTCCTCCTTTCTCCATTCGGATTTTACACCCTTAAACCGCCTGACGAATGATGCCCATATTATACCACGAAAACAGGGAATAAGTGTTCGCAAAATGCTCGCAAAACAAATCCATCTTTCATCCCATCCAAGCATCCATCGTAACTTCCGCAACATTGAAAACCCCTTTCGTTTTTTGTGTATGGAAAATGCCACAAGCACTTTCCGTCTTGGCTCTTTAGAATCCAAGGTATGTATGTTATCCTCCCTGCATGTTGTCCTCCCTGGTTATTTTTTAAAACTCAAAAATAAAGTCAGATAGTCGAGACATGCAACGGCAATCGGCAGAATGGCAAGCCACAGGCTGAACCTGGGAAATCTCTTCGCCAAAACCAATGAAAGTACAAACGGAATAACGGAGTAAAGGATAAATAGCGAATAAACTGTGACTAAAAAGACTCGAAAAGGGGTTATCGTCCCCGGAGCATCGAATAAAAAGAACATCAAAAAGAAAAAGAAAAAGTAGAACGGCAAAAAACCGGCATACCAAGAGAGAATCCTTTTTCTAAGCTCTTGTCCACGATTCATGTCCATAAAATTCGCGCTCCCTTCTTTCTCTTGTTAAGTCATTTTAAAGTTATCTTAATATTTTCCTTGGCAGTTTAACACACCACCCCCCCAGCAACCGTCGGCGGCTCAGCGTTGGCCGGTAACGGAAAGGGGTAAACGAAGCCTATTCCATTCGCAGACAATGCCGTTATGGAAAAACGAGGTTGCTCCCCTAACCATTCGCGAGACGGCTCTTCCGTCCGCTCCGGCACAAAGGCATGGACACGCCGTTCCAATTTCATTTCAGAACAATCCGGAACTACAAACGATGGTCTGTGAGGAATCAGCATAAAGAATGTGATCAAATTGTGATCAAATTTGATGTGGTCAAATTGTGGCCAAAGCCGTTTTACAGGCATCATGTATCCGGAATCAAAACAGGACAGAAAAAGAAAAAACCCTTGAAACACAAGGGTTTGAAGGCATAAAAATGGTGGAACCGATGGGGCTCGAACCCACAACCCCTACGCTGCCAGCGTAGTGCTCTCCCATTGAGCTACGGTCCCACATTCACAATCCATATTCATCTGTGCTTCAAACTCAAGACACCGCTATTTTAGCAAGGACTGCTTCAAAAGTCAACATCAACCTTCAGAGTCGCACTTGCAAAAAGATTGTTGCCGGTCAGGAAGTCCACTTGGACTTCCTGCGGTTTTCTCCCCCGACATAATAGGCGCGGGTCTCATAGCGGATGCGCTCCATGATCCGCTTGGCCTTCATCGCCTCCACGCCCCCCTTGTGGGAGTATGCAAGGTGTTCCTCCAGTTCATCGTAGTTGAGATTGGACGTGTAAAGGGTGGGAAAGCCGGCGTTGACACGTGCCTGCAAAATCGGTCCGAGGATCTCGTCCCGCACCCAGGATGAGACGGTCTCCGCTCCGATGTCGTCCAGGACCAAAACGGGCACCTGCTTCAACACGTCCACCTTCTCCTGAACCCGTCCGTCCTGAATGGCATCCTTGACCTCGCGCAGGAATTCCGGCAGGTACACCATGATGGATGGAATCCCCCGCTCGGCCAATTTCCGGCAAGCCGCCCCCATCATCCGGCTCTTTCCGACACCCAGCGGCCCGTACAGGTACAGTCCCGGCATGCGTTTTCCCACTTCGTAGGACAGGCAGAACTCCATCACGGCATTCAGGGCGTCAATTCGCGGCAAGTCCCGCTCAATGGTGTGAAAGGAGGCGGCAAGGATCTCTTCCGGAACGTAGTGCGAACGAATCAGCTCTGTCTGGCGTTGTTGCAGCTCCTTGCTCCGCAGGCGTGGACACTTCTGATAGGAAAGGTACAGGTATGGCGGCTGGCAGGTGATCTCGCTCTGGTATCCCTGCAAAAGGTTGGGGCATTGTTCCAGACCAGGGCAACGGGCACAGTGACGCCGCTCCTCGACATATTGCTGCAAGCGGAGGATGGAACGCTTCCACGTCGTCTCCGGCAGATCAGGATACTGCCGGAGAAGGGCTCGAATCTCCGGAGCATTTTTCAGTTCCTGCCATTTTTCGTCCATCTGCTGCTGCGCTCGGTGAGCAGAAGAGATCCAGTTGCGAATCGGTTCCATCAGCTTGTCACCTCAATTCGGACTTTACGTGCCGGCATCCAGTTCACCCAATGCACGCAACAACTCGAGGGCGCGTGCTTCCTTCTCTTTCTGAAGCCGTTCCTGTTCCATGCTGACGGTTTTTCCACCCGCCACCTCATCCAATTGTTGCCTGACCGACTTTGGCAAAGGCTCGCTCCGCACCTGCCTTGGCGCCTTCCGCTCCGATCCGGGCGCCTCGGATGCGCTTCCTTTTCGTTCTCCACCCTTCAACGGCCAGCGCCGGTAGAGCTGGTGTTCCTTCCGGCATAACCCCAGCGCCTCGCTGACGGTCTCGATCCGCAATCTTTTCCAATGACTGGCAATCTTTTCGACAAGGGCTTTCGGAAGCTTGTAGTTGTTGGTAAACATCACGTATTCGATGAGGACGTTGACGACGCCGGGTTTCAGCTGATAATCATGAAGCAGGCTGTAAACCAGCCGCAGGTCGCTGTCTGCCACTTTGGTCCCGTTGCTGTAGGCGTGCAACAAGGCGTAAGGGGAAATGCGCTCCAGGTCCTGACGATGCCGTTCCGCATCGGTGAGGAGTTGCTCCGGTTTGCCGGAGACAGGCGCGTCCGGACTGGTCGCAGCCAGTTCCCGTGCAGGTTCAGTCCAAATCAGCCCCGGTTTCTGCTGATGGCGCCGCTCGGCCCAGGCCATCACTTCCCGGCGAAACTGTTCCCAGTCAATAGCCTCTCGGGCAAACAAGTGCTCCTGAATGAGCCGGGCCATTTCATCCTCTTTCAGTTGATACAAGGCGGCCAGCTGAAGGATTCGTTCCTCTACCTGGCGATTCCAGTGTTTGTCCAGACCGAAGACAGCCCCCACTTGATTCCGCATCAGCCGGGTATCAAACGGCCAGTCGCCCAGTCGAAGCGGCTGTTCCGATTCCTTCTCGACAGGAAGTGAGGCGAGCCCGTCTGCCTGCATCAGCTCACGCTGCGACAGGGGAGAATAGACGTCGTGAAAACCCTTGCTCACTTCTCTCATCGGCCGCTCTTGCCAGGGGGCAGGGGGCGATGAAAAAAAGTGTTGCAGCCACTGGTATTGCCCTTCCCCCAGGCGGTTCAACAGCATCACCGAGAGAACATCGCTCTGAAAAAACAACGGGGGCGCCAACGGCGGCGTCAACCGGTAAAAATAAGTCACCTCTTCCCGTTCTTCCACATAGGTATGCAACAATCCCAGCCCCTCAAGGCGGTAACGGGCCTCAAGCCATTCATCCATGGTCAAACCCATCGCCGACAGGAGGAACCGGTGGCGCATCAGGGCCTCACCGGATGCCTTCCCGGTTTCCATCCCTTGCGCCAGTGTCTGAAGCAAAAAATAAAGGTTCACCGCCATCGGTCCTGCTATCGGCTGGTAAAGGAGGAGGAGAGACATCTTCTCATCTTGGCGCAACGGCCTGTCCAAATGGACTACAAACGGATCCTTCGGGTATACCGATCGCAAATCCTTCGCCCCTTTCCTCGCTCCTGCAATCGATACGCTTCAGGTGTGCGCTGTGTTACTCCGATCCTTGCTCTTTTCGCTGCTCTTTTCGCTGCGTGTTGAGCATCTCGGAAAGTTCCTGCAAAAAGACGTGGATATCCTTGAACTGCCGGTAAACGGAAGCAAAGCGGACATAGGCCACATCGTCGATGTCATACAGCCGCCGCATCACCATCTCGCCGATTTCGCGGCTTGGAACCTCCGACTGTACCACGCTGCGCAGTTCCTTTTCAATTTCGTTGACGAGGGTTTCCAACTGTTCAATCGGAATCGGCCGCTTTTCGCAGGCGCGCAAGATGCCCCGCAGCAATTTCTCACGGCTGAATTCTTCCCGCGTGCCGTCTTTCTTGATGACATACAAGGGGGCTTCTTCCACCATTTCAAATGTGGTAAAACGACGGTTGCACTGTTCACACTCCCGCCTGCGGCGGATCGACTTGCCGTCATTGACGGGACGGGAATCCAGGACACGCGTCCCCATATGCTGGCAATACGGACATCGCATCTCGCTCGATCAGCTCCATCCTTCTTCTTGGGTATAGTTTGTCTGATCCTTGCGCCATCCGTCAATAGGACAAAAAAAGGGCAGGCAGCCTGCCCACCCAGTATTTGAGTTTTACCCGCTCCAACTTCACCGGGCGCCGACGGAAGCCACCTGCTCTGTTTCCCGCTCCTTTGAAAGCGCAGATGACAGGCCCCGGCCGATATGCTGAACCGCTTCCACGACGCGGCAGGAGTAGCCCCATTCATTGTCGTACCAGGCCAGCACCTTGATCTTGTGATCGCCGATGGCCATCGTCGACAGGCCATCTACAATGGCAGAGTGCGGGTTGCCGATAAAATCGACAGAGACCAGCGGTTCCTCCGTATATTGGATGTACCCTTTCATCGTTGTCTCGGCCGCTTCCTTCAGCAGACGGTTGACCTCTTCGGCCGTGACCTTCTTTTCCACGTCAACGACCAGATCCACCACCGAAACGTTGGGGGTAGGTACACGCAGTGCCAGGCCATTCAGTTTTCCCTTCAGTTCAGGCAGCACCTTGGCAACCGCCTTGGCCGCGCCCGTCGTGGTCGGGACAATCGACTGGCTGGAGGCGCGCGCCCGCCGCAAATCCTTGTGGGGGTTGTCCAATGGCTTTTGGTCGTTGGTAAAGCTGTGCACCGTGGTCATCAGACCTTCCCGGATGCCCAGCGCCTCATGAAGGACCTTGGCTATCGGAGCCAGACAGGTCGTGGTACACGAAGCATTCGAAATGATATGATGTTCCTCCGGATTATACAAGGCGTGGTTGACGCCCATCACCATCGTAAAATCCTCGTCCTTGCCAGGTGCCGTGATCAGCACTTTCTTGGCGCCTGCGGCCAGGTGCAGTCCGGCGCCCTCCCGATCGCGGAATTTGCCAGTCGCTTCAACCACCACGTCGATATTCAATTCACGCCAGGGCAGGCGGCTCGGATCTCGTTCTGCGACAAGCCGGGTACGCCTTCCCTCCACCACCAGAGCGTCCGGCTCCGCTTGCACCTCTTTCTCCCAAGTTCCATGTACCGTATCGTATTTCAGCAAATGCGCCAATGTCTCCGCAGGATAACTGGCGTTGACAGCAACAATGTGGAGATCGCTCACCTCTTGTGCACGTCGGAACACCATCCGCCCAATCCGTCCAAATCCGTTGATGGCTACCCTGATCGCCATGCGCGATTAACACCCCTCATCGATTGATACATACTATATCGTATGATTGACAGATATAGTATAACACATTTTTGCCGTTCGTGCAGTCTGTCAGGCCCCCATTTCATCCTTTATTCATGATCTTTGGGGGATGCTTTTCCTGATAGATTGCCCGGTATTTGTCGTAATAATAGAAGACTTTGCGCACATATTGACGGGTTTCGGAATAGGGGATGCGTCCCACCGTTTCTTCCCGGGCGTCCCACAGGCCATCTGCCAGCCATCGATCGACGGCGCCTTGTCCTGCATTGTACGCGGCAATCGCGGCAACCATGTTCTCGTCATAGTAATCGAGCAACCAGCCCAAATACCAAGTACCTACTTCAATATTCAAGACGGGATCCTGGATATACCGCCATGCCTCTTCCGAATAGCCCATCTTCCGGAGTGCCCACTTGGCGGTTTCGGGCATCAGCTGCATCAGACCAAGCGCTCCTTTGGATGAGCGCGCCGTTTTCTTATACCTGCTTTCCGTCTGGATGACGGCAGCCACCAGATAGGGGTCCACATCAAATTGGGAAGCCGCCTGCCAGATCTCTTCCTGGTAACGAAGCGGGTAAGCCAACCGCTGGTAGAGCGAGGAATACAACAAAGTCACCAGCAGGATCAAGACAATCCCGCCGACGATCCATTTGCCGTACCTCATCGTTCACCTTGCACCAGTTTCCGGAGCTTGTCCATCAATTGTTCCACTTGCCGTTCCGTCTCTTCGATACTTCCGGAATTATCAATGATGTAGTCCGCGTACTTGCGCTTCTCGTCAATCGGCATCTGCGCCTCGATCCGATTCTCGGCCTCCTGCCTGTTCAACTGATTGCGTTTCATCAGTCGCTGAAGCTGAATGTGGCGGGGCACGTAGACCAGGATCACTTTGTCTACCCGTTTTAGCCCCTCGTGAACCATAGACTCGATCAGGAGAGGAATGTCCATCACGACAATGGCCTTCGGGTCATCCGACAGCGCTTGCCGCACCTGCTCGTCCATTTTTTGGCGAATCAAAGGGTGAGTGATGGCATTCAATCGCTTGCGCGCCGCTTCATCGGCAAACACCAAGGCACCCAGCTTTTCCCGATCCAGGCTGCCATCCGGCCGCAGGTACTCCTCCCCAAACTGCTGCCGGATCGCCTCCCAGCCTTCACTTCCCGGCTTCACCACTTCCCGCGCCCAGAAGTCGGCGTCCACGATCACAGCGCCACGGGCCCGCAACATGTCGGAAACCGTGCTTTTACCCGTGGCGATGCCGCCCGTAATGCCAAAAATCACATGAATCCATCCTTCCTTTTGCAATGTATCGGCCATGAAAACCGCGCCATCAAAACATCTTGTAAAATCCTAGAACGATCAACAAGGCCCCGGGGAGAAAAGAAGCCTTCCGAACCCACCTGCAGCCTGCCAGACGGCGGCCGGCAACCATTCCAGACAGGAGAAACAGGCTGCTGAAACAACCGATACAAAGCGCCGTCAGCCAGGGAGAAAAGCCGATCATGGCTGCGCCGATCCCTGCACCCATCGCATCGAGCGAAAGGGCCAAGCCCAAAATCAGCGCCTCCTGACCGGTTATGAGACCGGATTGATCCATATCGGCGATGACCGGTTTTTTCAAGACCTGAACCACCAGGCCCAAATGGCGGATTTCCAATGTCCAGACCGGCTTGACCTGTTCCTCTTTTCTTCGTGCTGCAAGTTCCCGTTCGCTCTGAGCAGAGGATGGTTCATCGGTCAGGCCAGATCGCCGCACGTTCCACAGGGACCACGCCCCGACCAGGCAAAGGATCATGGCTCCCAGCCGTTTTCCCCATTCAAGCGGCACCCATTGCGCCAATTGCTCCCCTGCCAGCATCGTCATCAAAACCATCGAGGAAGAACAAGCGGCAATGATCAGAATGGAGCGGACAGGAATGTGGATCTGCCGCATCCCGTACGTCGCGCCGACGATAAAACTGTCCAAACTGACAGCAAACGCAAGCAACAAGACGGAGAATGCCTTCACCGCTTTGCCCCCTTCTTTCGAAACTATCTTCATCGTATGAAGGGGTGGGCGGTTTGGTGTAGGGGGAAGTCGATGTTTGTTTACACTTTTTTTCGCTGCCGCTGACAATGGGGACACAGGTGGGTTCCCCGTCCGGCCACAACGATCCGCCGAATCGGACGCTGACAACGTTTACAAGGCAACCCTTGGCGGGCATAAACATAGAGCTGCCGCTGAAAAGCGCCCTCTTCTCCATTACTATGCCGATAGGAACGGACAGATGCCCCGCCGGCTTCGAGGCCCCGTTCCAACACATCGCGAATGGCCCCGTGCAGCGCCCGAATATGCGACGGGCGCAAGGTCTCCACCCGTCGCTCAGGGTGGATCTTCGCCAGAAACAAGGCTTCATCCGTGTAAATGTTGCCAAGGCCGGCAACCACCTGTTGGTTCAACAAGGCGGGCTTGATCATGCTGCGGGCATGCTTGTACAGTTGTTCCGCCAACACCGCGGGAGTAAAATGAGGGTCCAATGGCTCCGGACCCAGACTGTATAAGCCAGGAACGAGATCCAGTCTTCCGCGGGGCACCAGATCCATGGTGCCGAATTTTCGCACGTCCTGATAGAGCAACAACGATCCGTCCGAAAACGTAAAAACCGCATGCACATGCTTTTCCTGGACCCGGTCTGTCCAACCCAGCCACAATTTTCCTTCCATCCGCAAATGGATAATCAGCGTGAGGGAAGTCAAATGGAGCAGCAGGTATTTTCCCCGCCGGGCCACTTCTTCGACTTGTTGTCCCGGAAGCCACTTGACAAATTCCATCGCCGTGGGCTGGCGGATGAGCGGAGGGTACCTCACTTCCGCATGGGCGAAGGTCTTGCCGCAAATGGCGGAGGCCAGGGCTTGTCTCAATGTTTCAACTTCGGGCAACTCCGGCATGTCTGTCTCCTTCTCCTCCATCGGTATTCAGGCGTGACATTTTTTAAATGACATTTGTCTTGCTAATTAGCTACTTGGCATCATACCATGTCGGCCCGTCGCTGACCTCCACTTTCAAAGGCACGGCAAGCGGCACCGCCTGTTCCATCACTTCCTTGACAAGAGAAAAGAGTTCCTCCCGCTCATCCGGATGAACCTCACAGATCAACTCATCGTGCACCTGCAGGAGCATCTGGCTGGCCATCTTGCGCCTGCGCATCTCTTTTTCCAGGCGGATCATCGCCAGCTTGATGATATCGGCCGCACTCCCCTGAATGGGCGTGTTCATTGCCGTGCGCTCGGCGAAGCTGCGCAGGTTGTAATTGCGGCTGTTGATCTCCGGCAAGTAGCGGCGCCGGTTGAGGATGGTGGTCACATACCCTTTTTCCCTCGCCTCCTGAACCGCCCGTTCCATGTAGGCCTTGACGCCGGGAAAGGTTTCGAAGTAGCGTTCAATAAATGCTCCCGCCTCCTTGCGGGGAATGTTCAGGTTTTGCGAAAGGCCGTAATCGCTGATTCCGTAAATGATCCCGAAGTTGACCGCCTTGGCCTGCCGCCGCATCTCGGCGGTCACCGCCTCCTGCGGGACGCCAAAAACATCCATGGCTGTCTTGGTATGGATATCCATATCTTTCCGGAAAGCTTCCATCAACCGCTCGTCCTGCGACAAATGAGCCAGGATGCGCAGCTCAATTTGCGAGTAATCAGCCGACAAAATCGTCCAACCGGGCTGGGAAGGAATAAACGCCTTGCGGATCCGTCTCCCTTCTTCCATGCGAATGGGAATGTTCTGCAGGTTTGGCTCCGTACTGCTGAGTCGGCCCGTGGCCGTAATCGCCTGGTTGAATGAGGTGTACACCTTGCCCGTTTCGGGATGGATCACCTTCAGCAAGCCGTCGATATAAGTGGAAAGCAACTTTCCCAGTTGCCGGTAGTGCAGGATTTTGCGGACGATCTCATGCTGGGGCTCCAGTTTTTCCAGCACGTCAGCGCTGGTGGAATACCCTGTCTTGGTCTTTTTGATGACAGGCAGCCCCAGCTTGTCAAACAGGATCTCGCCAAGCTGTTTGGGGGAGTTGATGTTGAAAGAAACTCCCGCCAATGCGTAAATCTCTTCCGTCAACCGCTCCAGTTGCTCCTGGAATTGCCTGCCCATTTCCTTGAGCGCCTGTCTGTCCACCCGGATGCCTCGAATTTCCAGCTCCGCCAAAACCATCGACAGCGGAAGTTCCAGATCCCGGTATAGCGAAAGGAGCTGATCTTCATCGAGGCGGCGGGTGACATCCTCCACTCTTCGCTCCATAAAGTGCGTCTTTTGGATGATGTGGCGCTGCCAGATGGCTTCCGCCGGCCTTTTCCGCTTCGCGCCGCGGCCGAACACCTCTTCATCGGCAGGCAGCCGTTCTTCGAACATCTTTGCGATATCTGACAAATGATGCTGCGTCGTGGAGGGATTGATCAAGTAAGATGCCAGCAGATAATCAAAATCGACCCCTGCCAGCGTGATGCCGTGGCGGGCCAGGGCTACCTTGGCCTGTTTCCCATCATAGAGGATCTTTTTGGCGTTCGGGTCTGCAAGCCAGGATTGAAGGGACTTGGACTCCCGGATGACTTGAGCCGGCACAAACACGGAGGAACGCTGCCAGGTCACGCCAAGGCCGAGAATTTCCGGCTTCCAGTCCGCCGGCTCCTGTTCCACCCAGATCGCCGGCCGCAGCTTGCGCCACTCTGCCACCAAACGGTCCGCATCTTCCCGTTTGAGGCAAGTATACGAAAGGGACGAAACGTCATCCTCTGCGTCCGCTTGGTCCGCTTGCGCCGTCCCCTTGGTCGCGCCGCGTCCGGCCTGCTCCAGCTTCAATCGTTCAAGCAGGGAATGGAAAGACAGTTTGCGAAACACCTCTGCCACCTGCTCAGGATCAAACGGCTGCAACGCAAGATCCTGTATCTGGTAAGGCAGTGGCACTTCCCGGCAAATGGTGGCCAGCTGCTTGCTCAGTCGTGCCGCTTCCGCATGTTCCCGGACGCGTTCCCTTAACTTGGCGCCGGGCAACTCGTCCACGTGCCGCAGAATCTCTTCCACCGACGGATATTGGCTGAGCAATTTCAGCGCTGTCTTTTCACCCACTCCAGGAATTCCCGGAATGTTATCGCTGGCATCCCCCATCAAACCCTTCAAGTCCACGATCTGGTGCGGTTTCAAACCATACCTGCGTTGAACTTCCGCTTCATCATATGCTTCGACGTCGGTGATCCCTTTGCGGGTCAGGTAGACCTTAACCCTGGGAGAAACCAGTTGCAAGAGATCCTTGTCTCCGGTAACGACCAACACCTCATGTCCCGACCTGGCGGCCTGATCTGCGATAGTGCCGATAATGTCATCCGCCTCGTAGTTGTCCAGTTCATACTGTGGAATGGAAAAAGCGGTCAGGACCTCCTTGAGGAGCGGAAATTGCTCGGACAACTCCGGAGGCGTTTTCTGCCTGCCTCCCTTGTAATCCCCATACGTTTCGTGGCGAAAGGTGCGCTTGCCCGCGTCAAACGCCACCAGCATGTGGGTCGGCTGCTCCTCTTCCAGCAATTTGAGCAGCATCATCGTGAATCCGTACACGGCATTGGTATAAAGCCCCCGTTCCGTATTCAACAAGGGCAGCGCATAAAAAGCCCGGTTGGCAATGCTGTTGCCATCTACCAAAATCACTTTTCCCAAAATGGTCACCTCTTGTCTTTTATCCGCCTGCCCTTTCCGGCAAGCCCGCAGTCTATTCCGGCATGTCCGGCTGACGCGCGGGAAAGAAGACAGAAAACTGGGAACCACTGCCCAGTTCGCTTTCCACCTCAATGCGCCCATGATGCGCCTCCACCAGGTGCTTGACGATCGCCAGCCCCAGTCCGGTTCCTCCCGACTCGCGGGATCGGGCCTTGTCCACACGGTAAAAACGTTCGAACAGATGGGGGAGATCCTCTTTCGGAATGCCGATCCCCGTATCCCTGACCCGCACCCACGCTCCATCAGGGCGCGATTCCGCAAACAGCTCAATCTTTCCTCCCGGCGGCGTGTAAGTGACGGCATTGCTGAGCAGGTTGAGAAGGATCTGGCGGAAACGATCCGGATCGGCTTCAATGACCGGATCATCCTCCACATGCAGCTGCAGGGTGAGCTGGCGTTCTTCCGCCTCCACATGGACCAAACGGAGCACCGCTTCCAGATGTTCCTTCAAATGAATCCTGCGAAAATCCAACCTCACTTGCCCGGATTCAATCTTGGACAAATCCAGGAGCTCGCCGATCATCCGATGCAGCCGGTCGCTTTCATGCAGAATGATTTCCAGAAAAGCCTGCAGCGTCTCAGGTTCATGCATGGCACCATCCAGCAGCGTTTCGGCAAACCCCTTGACGGCTGTCAGGGGTGTTCTCAATTCATGGGAGACATTGGCCACAAACTCGCTTCGCAGGCGCTCCAGGCGCCGGATCTCCGTGATGTCGTGCATGACGACCACCACCCCGCCCTTCCCGCCACCGGGGCGCGCAATGGGCGACAGATGCACATCAAGCACCCGTTCTTGCGGATAATAGACCGTCAATTCCTGTTTAAATCGCTGCCCACTCTGAAGGCAGCGATCGATCAATTGGCCCAGTTCGTAATGGTGACTGGCTGCGATATGTTGCCTGCCGATCAGCTCTTTCCGCGAACTGCCCAAGAGCCGTTCCGCCATCGCGTTCACCAGAAGGATGCGCCCCCGCGGATCGAGCAGCATGACCCCGCTGGCCATGTTTTCCAGAAGGCTGATCAGCCGCTGGCGGTATTCCTCGCCAATATTCATCTGAATCTCGATCTGGTCCAGCAACTGATTCAGCGCCCGGATAAACGGCGCCACTTCACTCAGCGGATCGTGATACAACCGTTGCGTAAAGCGTTGCCCTGGGATTTTTTGCAGAAACTGGGTCAATTCATCCAGGGTCCGCAGGTGCGGGATGAGCCCCCAATAAATCGCGCCGTACAATCCGCTGCCAAGCAGCAGGCCGCCGATCAGGACAACGGCCGGAACAGGGATGCGGCCAACCGACAGTACGGCAAAAAGGCCGGCAACGAAAACCGCGGCCATGGCAAACCAAAAGATGCGCCAGATCAGCCGCCTCATGCAGGACCCTCAAACTTGTAGCCGACCCCACGAATCGTCTTGATGTAGACGGGTTGCTTGGGATCAGGCTCAATCTTTTCGCGCAGGTGGCTGACATGTACATCCACGATCCGCGTGTCCCCTGCAAATTCGTAATTCCAAACCGCATCAAGCAACTGATCCCGCGTCAACACTTTCCCGCGATGTTCCAGCATATAGCGCAAGATTTCAAACTCCTTGGGTGTGAGATCCAGCGGTTTTCCCCGGAAATAAACTTCGTACCTTTCCGGATTGACCGACAGGTCGCCGACACGCACCGTACCTTCTTCCTCCCGTTCAGGATTGGCCCGCCGCAAGAGTGCTTTCACCCTGGCGACCAATTCGCGGGGGCTGAAGGGCTTCGTCAAATAATCATCCGCTCCCAGTTCCAGGCCGAGGACCTTGTCCAATTCTTCATCCCGAGCCGACAACATCAGTACCGGTGTGCGGTTTCCCTGTTGACGCAGTTTCTTGCAGATTTCAAATCCGTCGACCGACGGCAGCATGATGTCCAAAACGATTAAGTCCGGCTGTGCCTGCTGAATCATCTGCAGTGCCATCCGGCCATCCGTGGCTTTGAGAACCTTGTAACCGGCCTTTTGCAAATTGAATTCAACCAGCGTCAGAATGGCAGCCTCATCGTCCACCACCAGGACGGATTGGGTCAACCTTGCTCCTCCTTTTTCCCTGTACCCTGTTTTCACCTGTTCTCAATTCTATCTTTGATTTGATCTTAAACAAGTTGCCATGGGAATACAACAAGGGAGGAAGAAACAAAAAGCGGCGGAATCCAATGTCCGCCGTCTGACCATGATGTCTGATGTGGATGCCTAGATTGCCTAACGCAGCATCTTGAGCAGGTTTTCCACCGACTGGGCCGACTTGTCCAGCGCAGCTTTTTCTTCCGGCGTCAGTTCCAGCTCGATGACCCGCTCGATGCCATTGCCGCCGAGGATGGTCGGCACACCGAGGTAGATGTCGTTGTACCCGTACTCGCCATCCAGGTAGGCAATCGCAGGGAGGATCCGCTTTTTGTCCTTGAGAATCGCCTCAGCCATTTGCACGAGCGAGGCAGCCGGAGCATAGTAGGCGCTGCCCGTTCCGAGCAGGTTGACGATTTCGCCGCCGCCTTTGCGTGTCCGCTCCACGATGGCTTCCAGCTGATCCTTTGGCAGCCATTTTTCCAGAGGAATGCCTCCCACGTAGGAATATCTGATGAGGGGAACCATATCATCACCGTGCCCCCCCAGCACAAAACCGGTCACATCCTCCACCGAAACGTTCAGCGCCTGCGCGACAAACGTCCGGAAGCGGGCCGTATCCAGCACACCCGATTGACCGATGACCCTGTTTTTCGGAAAACCGGTCGTCTTGAAGGCGACGTAGGTCATCGCATCCACCGGATTCGAAAGGACGAGGACGATTGCCTCAGGCGAATGCTTCGCCACCTGCTCTGCAACGGAACGCACAATGCCGGCATTGGTATTGACCAGATCATCACGGCTCATCCCAGGTTTTCTTGCCACACCCGCTGTGATGATCACGAGGTCGGAGCCGGCTGTCTCTTCGTAATGGCTGGTTCCGACGATATTGGCGTCAAAACCTTGAACAGGACCGGCCTCCAACATGTCAAGCGCCTTGCCCTTGGTCGGGTTTTCCAGCTGGGGAATGTCCACCAATACGATATCTCCCAGTTCTTTCTGCGCCAGCATGAGCGCCGTTGTCGCCCCGGTAAAGCCCGCCCCGATCACACTGATTTTTTTCCGTTTCATCGCCATGACGTTTATACGCCTCCCGCTTTTTCTTTGCTTTCCGTTGAGTCACCGGTCGCAATATCTCACGATGGCTGGATGATCAGGTATGTCCGCATGGCTGGTTCATATAGGACAGAGGATGCCTTACAGGTTTTTGATCAGGTGATCCGCAAACTCGGATGTCTTCACCTCGGTGGCTCCGTCCATCAACCGGGCAAAATCGTACGTCACGATCTTCTGGCTGATCGTCTTTTCCATAGCACGGATGATCATGTCAGCCGCCTCTTGCCACCCCAGATGCTCCAGCATCATCACGCCAGAGAGCAGAACGGAGCCTGGGTTGACCTTGTCCAGCCCGGCATACTTGGGAGCCGTTCCATGGGTTGCCTCAAACACGGCATGCCCGGTCACATAATTGATGTTGGCGCCTGGCGCGATTCCAATGCCCCCCACCTGTGCCGCCAACGCGTCCGAGATGTAGTCGCCGTTGAGGTTCAACGTCGCGATCACATCGTATTCAGCCGGGCGTGTGAGGATTTGTTGCAAAAACGCATCCGCAATGACATCCTTGATGATCAGTTTTCCGGCCGCTTCCGCATCGGCCTGCGCCCGATTCGCCGCCTCTACGCCCTGTTCGGCCTTAATCTTGTCGTACTGCGCCCACGTGAATACGCGATCCCCGTATTCTTTCTCGGCCACTTCATATCCCCAGTTTTTAAACGCGCCCTCTGTAAACTTCATGATATTGCCCTTGTGGACCAGCGTGACGCTTTTCCGGCCTCTTTTGAGCGCATACTCAACCGCGGCGCGAACCAGCCGGTAAGTGCCTTCTTTGGAAACCGGCTTGATCCCGATCCCGGATGTTTCCGGAAAACGAATCTTGGTAACCCCCATCTCCTCCTGCAGGAAACGGATCAGCTTTTGCACTTCAGGTGTTCCTTCCGCCCACTCGACACCCGCGTAAATGTCTTCCGTGTTTTCGCGGAAAATGACCATATCTACCAGTTCTGGCCGCTTGACCGGCGACGGCACACCACTGAAGTAACGCACGGGCCGGAGGCATACATAGAGATCCAGCTCCTGCCGCAATGCCACGTTCAGCGAACGGATGCCACCGCCGACCGGTGTCGTCAAAGGCCCTTTGATGCTGACTATGTATTCCCGCAGGGCAGTCAATGTGTCCTCCGGCAGCCATTCGCCATACTTCTGATAGGCTTTTTCACCCGCGTAAACTTCGTACCAGGCGATCTTTCTCTGGCCGCGATATGCCTTCTTAACCGCTTCATCCAGCACGCGGGAAGCAGCAGCCCAGATGTCCGGACCCGTACCGTCTCCCTCAATGAAGGGAATAATCGGGTGATCGGGGACGTGCAGCTTTCCGTCCTTTACCTGAATCTTCTCGCCCTCTGCCGGCATGTCAAACTTTTTAAAAATGGACATCCTTGCACCCTCCTTTGCTGATTGGCCTCAACAGCAAACTCCTTACCCCAACCTCTACCCATTTTGCTTTCGGTTCTCTGCTTTTGCTCTCGATTCTCTGCAAATTTTTTCTGCTGACCTTTTGCTACCCTTTTTACCCCAGTTTATCTGTACATTTCAAGGCCCACCAAAAGGGCCCACCAAAAGCAGACGCTTTGATGGGCTGCACTCACCTTTTTTATCTTACTTGATTTAATCCCTTTGATCCAGAGGAATGTAAGAAGCCTTGGTCGGTCCCACATACTCCGCGCGTGGCCGGATCAAGCGGTTGTTTGCATACTGCTCCAGAATGTGCGCAGTCCAGCCCGATACCCGGCTGACGGCAAAAATTGGCGTAAACAGTTCTTTCGGGATACCCAAGTACGTATAAGTGGAAGCGGAGTAAAAGTCAACATTGGGGGGCAATCCCTTTTCTTTGACCACAATGGCCTCGATTTTCTCCGACATTTCAAACCATTTCGGATCATTCTTCAGTTTCGCCAGTTCCCTCGACATCTCATGAAGGTGTTTGGCCCTCGGATCCCCTTTCCGATAGACGCGGTGGCCAAAGCCCATGATCTTCTCTTTCTTGTTGAACTTGTCCTGTATGTAGGCCTCAATCCGCTCCGGAGTGCCGATCTCTTCCAGCATCCTCATGACCTGTTCGTTGGCTCCCCCATGCAGAGGACCCTTCAGTGCGCCAATGGCCGAAACCACCCCGGAGTAAATGTCAGAAAGGGTGGCCACTGTCACGCGCGCCGCAAAGGTAGACGCATTGAACTCGTGATCGGCGTGAAGGACAAGGGCTTTGTCAAATGCCCGAATGGCCACTTCAGAAGGCGCCTCGCCATTCAACATGTACAGGAAATTTTGCGCAAATCCGTATTCCGGGTGGGGTGCAACCGGTTCCAACCCTTGACGAACCCGGTGGATCGCCGCCACAATGGTGGAAATCCGCGCCGTAAGGCGAATGGCCTTCCTGAGATTGGCTTCCTGTGTATTGTCTCCTGCCTCAGGGTCGTACATTCCCAACGCCGAGACGGCCGTTCGCAATATTTCCATAGGTGCGGCCGTTTTCGGATACGCTTTCAGTTGGGCCAACACTTCCGGTGGCAGGGCCGCATTCTCCCTGAGCGCTTGCTGAAGCTGTTCCAATTCGGTGCGATTGGGCAGTTTGCCATGCCACAGCAGGTATACCACTTCTTCAAAACAGGCGTTTTCTGCCAAATCGTCGATATTGATCCCCCGATAGGTCAGGGTATCATCAATGATCGAACTGATGGACGATTGAGCAGCTACCACGCCTTCTAGGCCTTGGGTCGCAGCCATCCTATCCTTCCTTTCTCATGTGATTCTTTGTTAAAATTCTCTGAAGGTACTTTAAAATGCAGCGAATAAAGTGAACGTTTTCCTTTGTTAATTATAAATTAAAAAACTAGTTTTGTGAACGATTCCCGGCCGGAAATGGTCCATGAAAGGATTGAATTGAGATTTACGCGAAAATGAAGTACAATTTTCCCATCTTAAAAATAGAAGATTGCAAATGATGGACGCAACGTTGGGGAGGAAAACCATTTTGTCCAAAACACAAGCACAGGTGCTTCTTCGGCTGCTAATTGTCCTGGTTTCCATCATTGGACTTTTCTTTCTGTTGCGATGGCTACTGCCGCTCGTATCACCATTTATTATTGCCTGGCTTATCGCGTTAATCATTAATCCGATCGTCAACTTTTTAGAAAAGAAGGCAAAAATGCCCAGAATGCTGGCGGTCATGCTGACGCTGGGGCTGTTTATCCTCCTGGTCATCACGCTGTTTACCTTTCTGACGGCCAAGATCATCATTGAGCTGACCCAACTGATCAACATTCTGCCCGTCTACCTGAATCAGGTCCAGGCCTATCTCAGCCACTTTCTCACGCAGGAAATCGTCCTCAACCTGTTCAACCAAATGGAAAACATCGTCGCCAGCCTAGATCCGATCTACCAGGAAAAAATTACAGAAACGATCCGTTCCGGCATTGATTATACCACACAGGCGGCTACGAAATTGTTTGTCTTTCTGCTCAACGGGTTGCTGGGTTTCTTCACCGCGCTGCCATCCACCGCCCTGCTGCTCATCATCTCCTTCGCGGCAGCCCTGTTTATCAGCAAGGACTGGTATCGAATCAGGAACGGGATCATTCGGATGATGCCGCAAAAGATGGCTGAAAGCAGCAAGTTGATCTGGGGGTATCTGCGCAAAGCGGCCTTTGGGTTCATCTGGGCCCAGGCGATCCTGATCAGCGTGACCGGGGCCCTGGTCGTCTTTTACCTGATGATTTTGGGCGTGGAATACGCCATTACGATAGGGTTGGTCATGGCCCTCTTCGATCTGCTGCCCTACTTAGGCGTGGGCACCATTCTGATCCCATGGGCCGTTTACTGCCTGATCATCGGCGATTACAAACTCGGGATCGCCCTGGGGATTTTGTACCTGATCATCGCCATCGCCCGTCAACTGCTGGAGCCTAAAATCGTCGGCGACAACGTGGGGCTTGATCCGCTGCTGACCCTTATCGCTCTGTATGTGGGAATTCAGGTGTTCGGCGTGGCGGGGGCCCTGATCGGTCCGGTGGTTTTGGTGGTCCTGGTCTCCCTGTATAAAGCCAACGTGTTCCGGGATTTATGGTCTTACATTACCCGGCCGCTTCACTCGGAATAGCGCGGTTGCCGAAGCCGGACAGACAGCCGGACAGACCATCAGGGCTGCTGCGCCATCGCCTCCTGCAAACGCGAAAAAAACGCAGGTGCATGGCGATCGAGGCGCAGGGGCTTCAGCTCCCGGTTCACCCAGGCATGATGGGTTTGGCCGGTAACCAAGAGCTCCTCCCCTTTTCCGTCCACTTCCCGCAACACTTCATAGGCAAAATGAATGCGCACGCGGGAGAACTGGACCATCCTCGTGCGCACCAGAATCGCGTCCCCGTAGCGGGCTGGAGCGTGGTAATCGGCCTCCACGTGGATGACAGGCAGCAGGACACCGTACTGCTTTTCCAAATCGGGGTATCCCATTCCTGTCACCTGCTTGACAAAATCGGTTCGTCCGATTTCAAACCAGACGAGGTAGTTGGCATGGTAAACGATGGCCATTTGATCCGTCTCTTGATACCGGACGGCCAGGCGAACCTCGGTCGTTGCTGACATCTCCCGTTTCCTCCTCTCCTACAGGACCGTGGCCTTGCCGCTGTAGATGTACCCACGTTCCGTATCAACCGTGATCTCCATCCCGTCCTCCAACTGTTGCATGGCATTCTGGACCCCTACGATGACCGGAATCCCCAATTCCAATCCGACAATGGCCGCATGTGAGGTAAGGCCCCCTTGTTCGGTGATGATGGCAGACGCTTTCTCCATCGCCGGCATCATATCCCGATCGGTGCTTCGGGTCACGAGGATGGAGTTGGGAGCCATTTTTTCCAAGATCTCTTCCACGGTTTCCCCTTTCACGATGCGGCCCGTCACCACTTGGTGTCCGATTCCCTGACCGCGAGCGATGATGTCGCCGACCACATGGATTTTCATCATGTTGGTCGTGCCGACCTGCCCGATCGGAACGCCTGCCGTGATGACCACCAGATCGCCATAACTGATGTACCCTTCCTGCAGGGCCCGGTCCACGGCAGAGTTCAGCATTTTGTCGATGGACTGGGCTTTATCCCCCAATATGGGCATCACACCCCAGGAAAGGGTCAGTCGGCGGAGCGTTTGTTCATTATAGGTCACCGCCACGATCGGGCTGGCCGGGCGATACTTGGAGATCATCCGTGCCGTATACCCGCTTTCGGTCGGTGTGATGATTGCCGCTACCTTCAGTTCCAGAGCCGTCCCGGCCACCGCCTGGCCGATCAGGTCGGTTATCGTGTTTTGCCCGTTTTCGCTGCGCATGCGGAAGATGTCCCGATAAGCGAGCGCTTTTTCCGTCGTCTCGGCGATTTTGGCCATCATTCGGACCGCTTCTACCGGATAATTGCCGGCGGCTGTTTCCCCGGAGAGCATCACGGCGTCCGTTCCATCCAGGATGGCATTGGCCACATCCGTTGTCTCAGCGCGGGTCGGGCGGGGATTGCGCTGCATCGAATCAAGCATTTGCGTGGCGGTAATCACTGGTTTGCCCACTTTGTTGCATTTGCTGATCATTTCTTTTTGCAGGAGTGGAACCTCTTCGACGGGAATCTCAACCCCAAGATCCCCCCGCGCGACCATGAGGCCATCCGCCACCTCCAAGATGGCGTCAAGATTCTGCACCCCTTCGCGGCTCTCAATTTTGGCAATGACCGGAATGTCCGCGCCCATCTGTTCGAGAATTTCGTGGATCTCCAGGATGTCTCCCGGCTTGCGGACAAATGAGGCCGCGATAAAATCGACGCCCTGTTCCACACCGAAACGGATATCGGCGGCATCCTTCTCGGTAATCCCGGGCAATCCAATGGAGACGCCGGGAACATTTACTCCCTTGCGATCCCGGAGCTTGCCGTTGTTCTTGACGCGGCAGCGAATCTCTGTCCCCTGTACCGACACCACTTCCAGACCGATCAATCCATCGTCCAACAAAACCGTATCGCCAGGGCGAAGCTCGTTCACCAGGCCGGAATAACTGACGCTGACCCGCTCCGCATTGCCCAGGACCTCCTCGGTCGTCAGGGTAAAGAGCTGGCCCTCGCGGAGTTCCACTTCCCCCGATTCCAGGATGCCGGTCCGGATTTCGGGGCCCTTGGTATCCAGCAGAATGCCGACCGTCTTGCCCAATTCTTTTGCGGCCTGCCGGATCCGGGCAATCCGTTCCCGATGTTCCTGGTGAGTGCCATGGGATAAGTTGAGCCTCGCGATATTCATCCCCGCTTTGATCAATTGTTTCAGCTTGTCCAGGTCTTCGCATGCTGGGCCGATGGTGCAGACGATCTTGGTCTTCCGCATGACAGTGACTCCTTTCACGAGATGGCAGTGCTTCAAATGGCAAGAATTCCAGCCATCTGATAAATGGACAAATCCACCTGATGTGAGCGGGACAACGCGTCGGCCATGCTGATTCCACAAATCTGATTCTGCCGACTGGCCACCATTTCCCCGCTCCTGCCTTCCATCAACAGTTGTACCGCCATACTGCCCATCCGGCTGGCCAGTACGCGATCAAAGGCGGTGGGCGAGCCGCCTCGCTGAATATGGCCGAGTACTGTCACCCGGGTTTCAAATCCGGTTCGCTCCTGGACCAGCCGGGCAATCTCCACGCCGCTTCCCGCCCCTTCGGCAACCAGGATGATGCTGTGTTTTTTGCCGCGCTGATGCCCCCGTTTCAATCGTTCAACCAATTCATCCAACAGTTGCTCCATGGGCAACTGAACCTCCGGGATGAGGATCGACTCCGCTCCTCCCGCAAGCCCGGCCCACAGCGCAATATCCCCGGCTGAGCGGCCCATCACTTCCACAACATAGGTCCGCTCGTGGCTGGTGGCGGTATCACGGATTTTGTCAATGGCCTGAATGGCGGTGTTGACGGCTGTGTCGAACCCGATCGTAAAATCGGTTCCGGGAATGTCGTTGTCAATGGTCCCTGGAACCCCAATCACGGGGAATCCTTGCTCGTGAAGCTTCAGCGCGCCGCGGAAGGAGCCGTCGCCGCCAATCACAACCAGACCGTCAATCTGGTGCGACTTCAATTGCCGCAATGCGCCGGCTTGTCCTTCCGGTGTGCGAAAAGCCTCGCTGCGGGCGCTGTAGAGGATGGTGCCACCCCGATGGATGATATCCCCCACCGAACCCAGATCCATCTGGACAAATTCACCCGCAATCAGCCCATTGTACCCGTGCTGAACACCGTACACCGCCATCCCGTGGTACAAACCTGTCCGAACCACCGCCCGGATGGCCGCATTCATCCCCGGCGCATCCCCGCCACTGGTCAGAACCGCGATCCGTTTCATCGTTTTCACCCCTCATGCATGGTGAACCTGTGTATGAAACCGGCCAATCGCCTTGAATTTTTCGTACCGATGGGCCACCAGCTCCTCGCCGCTCATCTGCCCCAATTCCGCCAAGGAACGCCGCAATACATGGGCAATGGCAGCCGCCTGAGCGTCCACATCCCGATGGGCGCCGCCCTTGGGCTCAGGGATGATCCCGTCGATGATGCCGAATTCCCAGATGTCCTGTGCCGTGATTTTCATCGTCTGCGCGGCACGCTTGGCTTGTGTGGCGTCCTTCCACAACAAGGCAGCCGCTCCTTCCGGCGAGATCACCGAATAGATGGCGTGCTCCAGCATGTAGATATGATTCCCCACTCCCAGCGCCAGAGCGCCGCCGCTGCCTCCTTCCCCCGTGATCACGCAGATGATCGGTACCGTAAAAGAAGCCATCTCCCGCAGATTGCGCGCAATCGCTTCGCTCTGTCCCCGCTCCTCGGCGGCCATCCCGGGATAGGCTCCCGGCGTATCGATAAAGCAGATAATCGGCCGGGAAAACTTCTCAGCCTGTTGCATCAGACGCAACGCCTTGCGGTATCCTTCGGGGTGTGGCATGCCAAAATTTCGCGCAATGTTTTCTTTGGTATCCTTCCCTTTTTGGTGCCCGATTATCGTCACCGGTCTTCCTTCAAACTTGCCGATCCCGCCGATAATCGCCGGATCATCCCCGTACAGGCGGTCTCCATGCAGTTCAATGAAGGAGGTAAACAGCCGTTCGATATAGTCTTTTGTCGTCGGCCGGGCCGTATGGCGGGCCAGCTGCATTTTCTGCCAGGGTTCCAGATTTCCATAGATTTGCTCTTCCAGTTGGCGGTATTTATGACGCAGGGTTTCCAGTTCCGACGACAGATCCAATTCCTTCTCCTCGCTGAACCGCCTCAATTCTTCAATCTTTCTTTGGAGTTCGAGGAGCGGACGTTCAAACTCCAATTCGCTAGACATTGGAAACCTCCTTTTCCTCCGCTTGCCCCTCGTCAAAAACGGTGGACACCCCATATGGCTGATGAAGATCAAGCAGGTTAATCAGCACGTCCCGCAACTGTCTGCGGGGAACCACCGCATCCAGCTGGCCGTGAGCCAGCAGGAACTCTGCTGTCTGAAAATCATCGGGAAGTTTCTGGCGAATCGTCTGTTCAATGATCCGCCGGCCGGCGAAACCGATCAAGGCACCTGGTTCGGCCAGGTTAATATCCCCCAAAGAAGAAAAGCTGGCGGATACTCCCCCTGTCGTCGGGTTCGTGAGCACCGAGATGAAGAATCCACCAGCTTTGTGAAAACGGGCTAAAGCGGCGCTGGTCTTCGCCATCTGCATCAGGCTGAAAATCCCTTCCTGCATGCGCGCTCCCCCAGAGGCAGAAAACAGGATCAGCGGAACCTTCTGTTGATGGGCCCGTTCGATCGCCCGCGCCACCTTCTCGCCAACCACCGAACCCATGCTCCCCATGATGAAGCGGGAATCCATCACGCCAACCACCACCGGCATCCCGCCCACTCTTCCTTCACCCGTCACCACTGCCTCCGCCAGCCCGGTCTTCTCCATGGTCTGTTTCACTTTCTCTTCGTAACCAGGAAAATGCAGCGGATCTGTCGTTCGTAAATCCGTATCGTATTCGACAAACGTGCCTTCATCGAGAGTGATCGCAAGCCGTTCCGGCGCGCTCATCGGAAAGTGGTATCCGCATCCCTTGCAAATCTTGTAGTTCTTGGCCAGTTCCTTGGCGTACATGATGGTTCCGCAAAGGTCGCATTTGACCATCAGACCTTCCGGGATTTCCTTTTTCACCTCATCAGCCGGCCTGTTTCTCGTTTCTGACGGCAAGGTGGCATATTTCCGCTTTTTGGGAAAAAAATCTTTCAGCACTCAAAACACCTCGCACATATCGACCTGGTCACGCAAACACTCCTTATTTCCCTTTCCCGTCCCGTAAGTGCCATCTGTCTTTCTCCATCGACGCGGCTTTCTTGTCAACCGTTCATTCTATCACAGGAATCTTTCATCATATATTATCGGATTTGCTCACAGGATCCACACATGCTCGGTTACATCGGAGTTTGCAAAATCTGGTTCAAGATCTCTTGCGCATCACGCACCTCGGATGCCGGTACCTGGATTTCATATTGCTTGGAAATGCTCGGACGAACCTGAGCCAAAAACCCTTCGCGGGTCAACGCCTCTTCTATCCGGCGCGCCAGTTTTTCCGCACTGGTGACATAAATCACCTTCCACATGCCAGGCCCTCCTTCGCTGACTTGTCATGTCCCTACGCGCCATTTTCGGAATAATGATACCATACGCCTTCTCCGACTGACAAGAAAACGCCAGCGGACACGAGAAGGTCTGAAAAATCCGCGGTTTAGCTGAGCCTCTTCTCTGTTTCCAGGGTTTTGAGATCATCCTGCTGATGCGCCAGGCGCGCGGAGGCCGCGGCAGCGATGCCGGCCACCAGATCATCCAAAAAGACGTGAATTTCCCCGGCGTTGTGACGGTTCAAATCGCCGATCACGCCCATCTTGACCTTATCCAGGTAGCCAAAACTGGTCAAGCCGATCGACCCGTAGACATTCGTGATCCCGAGCGCAAGGATTTCGTCCACGCCATACAAAGGTTCATCCATTTCCAAGATGGATTGGAGAGGTTCGGGCAGTTTCTTTTCCTCAGCCAACATATCCAGCGCAATCCCTGTAAACAGGGCGTACTGCACCTCGCGTTTCCGCAGGACCATCTCCACGCTTTCAATACACTCTTCCAACGTCAGGCTTGCATTGTACGGCAGCTGGAGTTGCCGCACGATCTCCGCGATCTGTTGTATGGTCACGCCTCTGGATTCCAATAACTGGCAGGTTTGCTGATATAACATGGCACATTCCTCCCACATTCCTCTTGCCATCAGCGCTGGTCTTTCCCCCTCGGCCCATTGGCATAGGTACCCGGACCGAGCAGACGCTCCACCGCTTCCCGCAAAGCCGGTGAATCCTCTACCTGAAACGGAAACGCGAGCTTTACCGCCTGCTCCTTCTTTTCATAATACAAAATCACCGGCCGCTTGCCACGATATTGAAGAAACAAGTTTTTTAACCGATTCAACACGTGAGGAGAAGTGCGCTGGGGAGGAATTCGAATGTATACGGGATTGACCGCATCCTGCACCGCATCCTCCAATGGATGAAGGGCCTCCACGATCAGGGTGAGCTTCTCCTCGCTTTCCAGATGCCCTTCCACAATGAACAGCTTCCCTTCCTGGATCCTTCCGAGCCATTTGCGGAATACCTTCGGGAACAGAATGAGTCCCACTGATCCGCTCATATCTTCCAGCTCTGCGAAAGCCATCGGCTCGCCCTTTTTCGTGCGGACGATCCGCAATTGCTGCAGAATCCCGGCCACCTGCCACGGATGGGCCCGCTTGTGCGTCAGATGCTCTGAAATCGTCCGAATCCCTTGCGCGGCCAGTCTCTCCTGCCAGAGTTCAAGCGGATGACCCGAAAGGTAAAAACCGAGGTATTCTTTTTCCAGCTGCCATTCTTCTTCCCGGGTATACCTGGCCGCATCGGGGTACTCCGGTTTTGCCGCGTTTGCCGACAACAGCTGCGGCTGATTCTTCTCTTCCTGCACCCGGCTTCCCCATGCGATCGCCTCATCCAGGATCATCAACAGTTGCGCCCGGTGCCCGGGCAGCGAATCCAGCGCTCCAACCTGAATCAGCGCCTCCAACACGCGGCGGTGGCACAACCGCAAGTCCACTCTGGCGCACAAGTCAAACAGGTCTTTGAATGGCCCTTCCTGCCTGGCTCGCAGAATCGCCTGTACGGCCTGCGTCCCCACCTGTTTGATGCCGCTTAACGGGTAGCGGATGTCGTTGCCTTCTACTGTAAACTCCAGCCCGCTGCGCTGAATGTCCGGAGGCAGCAGGCGTATCCCCCGCTGGCGCAACTGGCGCTGGTACTGGTGCAGCTTCTCGGCATTGCCGATCGACTCGCTCATCAAAGCGGCCATAAAATGCTGGGGAGCATGCGCCTTGAGATAAGCCGTCTGATAGGCGATCACCGCATAAGCCACAGCATGGGAACGGTTGAATCCGTACGAGGCAAACCGGACGATCATATCGTAGACACGCTCAGCCACTTCGCGATCATACCCCATCCGCAGACAGCCTTCCACAAAGTGTGCCCGCTGTTCGTCCAATACCTCCCGCTGTTTCTTGGACACGGCCCGCCGCAACAGATCGGCTTCGCCCAAGGAAAACCCGGCCATCCGGGCGGCAATCTGCATGATCTGCTCCTGGTATACAATAATCCCGTAGGTATCCTTGAGAATCGGTTCCAGCGACGGATGCGGATAGGTGACCCGAATCCGCCCATGTTTGGCCTGAATGTAATGGGAGATGAAATCCATCGGTCCTGGGCGGTACAAGGCCAGCACCGCCACGATGTCTTCAAAACAGGTCGGTTGCATCTCCTTCAGCACACGGCGCATCCCTTCCGATTCAAGCTGAAATACGCCGGAAGTATCACCGGATGAAAGCATCCGGTACACTTTCGGATCATCGTCAGGAAGTTCGCTCAGATTGATTTTTATGCCTTTTTGCGCTTCGATAGACTGCAGCGTTTTCTCGATGATCGTCAGATTCTTCAAGCCGAGAAAATCCATCTTTAAAAAACCCAGTGATTCCAGGACATCCATCGGGTACTGCGTCAACGCCAGTCCGTCTGCCCCCGGCTGCAAGGGAATCCAGTCGGTCAAGGGTCCGGGTGCCAGCACCACCCCGGCCGCATGGGTTGAGGTGTGGCGCGGCAGGCCTTCTACCTGCCTGGCCCATCTGACCACCTCGGCCAGCTCCGGATCGCTGTCCAGCAGCTGACGAAAAGCGGTCTGCCCCTTCTCCAGCTCCTCCAGGCTGGCGTGAGAAGGGATCAACTTGGTCAAGCGATCAATTTTGTCCGACGCCACTCCAAATACCCGGCCCACGTCA
This sequence comes from Bacillus thermozeamaize, assembly GCA_002159075.1. Classification (NCBI taxonomy): domain Bacteria; kingdom Bacillati; phylum Bacillota; class Bacilli; order Caryophanales; family Bacillaceae; genus Bacillus; species Bacillus thermozeamaize. The sequence continues at coordinate 14,957 of LZRT01000086.1, read as the reverse complement.
CGAACCGCCGCGCGGGCGGCCATTGTCCCGAACGTGATGATTTGCGCCACCCGATCGGTGCCATATTTCTCCGCGACGTAACGAATCACTTCATCACGCCGGTCGTAACTGAAGTCGATATCGATGTCCGGCATCGTGACACGCGCCGGATTGAGAAAACGTTCAAAAAGGAGATTATACTTCAAAGGATCCACCTTGGTGATCCCCAGCAGATAAGCGACCAGGCTGCCCGCCGCGGAACCCCTTCCCGGCCCTGTGAGAATCCCCTGCTGGTGAGCATAGCGGACGAAATCCCAGACGATCAAGAAATAATCCACGAAACCCATCGACTCGATGACGGCCAGCTCCTGTTCCAGCCTTTCCCGGATTTGCCTGGTCATGCGGCCATACCGCTTCTCGGCCCCTTTCCGGCAAAGCGCCCGCAGGTAATCGGCAGCCTGCACGCCCTCCGGCAGGGGGAAGCGGGGCAGGATCATCTGATCAAAATCAAACGTAACCCGGCATCGTTCAGCCAGCACCCGCGCGTTTTCCAAAGCCCAGGGAAGCTCGGCGAACCGCTCCCGCATCACCTCAGGCGGGGTCAGCTCATACCCTTGCCAATCCTTTTCCAGTTCATGCCAATGCTTCCCATCCCGGATTCCGTGAAGAACAGGCAACAGGCGGGTGCCTTCCGTGTCGGCAGCCAGCACCTGGTTGGCCGCCACCAGAGGTACCCGGTGCCGGCGGCCGAGCTCCACCAACCGGACAAGGACGTCCCTCTCCCGTGTATGGCTTCGGCCATGATCCTCCAGTTGCAGGAAAAAATGTTCCGGTCCAAAAGCTTCACGGTACCTCCGGATCACGTCCAACGCCCCGGCTTCATCTTCCCGCTCCAGCAGCCGCTGAATCTCCCCTTGCCTGCCGCCGCTTAAAACGATGATCCCCTGCCGATGTTCCACCAGCTGCTCAAAGGAAAGAAGCGGCCATCCCTGCACCGCATTCATCTGGGCAAGCGTGGACAACTTTACCAAACTGCGGTAACCATCCTGATCTTCCGCCAGCAGCACCAAGCAATGCGGCTGGAACGCCTTCTGCCGGCGCGCCTCATGCTCCGCCACCCAGACCTGCAACCCGATCACAGGATGCAATCCCGCCTTCCGGCAGGCCTGATAAAAAGGAATCGTCCCGTACATCACGCTGTTATCCGCAAGGCCCAGGCTTTTCATGCCAAGGTGCTTGGCCTTTTGCACCAGCTCATCGATGCGCGCCGCACTCTGAAGGAGGCTGTATTCCGATTGGACAAACAGATGCACAACCGACGGAACCAAGTTGATCGCCCCTCCATGTCTGGACCAATATTTCCATTATAACTGATATCCGGCTTTCAGGAATAAGGCCCGGCATCGTCCACATATACATGACCAATGAAGGCCAGTACCCTTGAGGAGTTGAGGCATATGGAGGACAGGTTCATCGTCACATTGGTCTTTCATTTTTTCATCGCTTTCGGTATTCTCATCGGCGGCACCCTGACTGGCGGGCTGGGCGCCCTGATCATGGGGCAGCCACCGATGGACAGCATGCTTCGACTGGCCGAACAATTAAAGCTCTGGGCCATCGTCGCGGCTATCGGCGGAGCGCTGGACGCCTTCCGCATCCTGGAATCCGGCGTACTGAGCGGCCAACTGTCACCTACCATCAAACAACTGCTCTACATTCTCAGCGCCTTTATGGGAGCGAACACAGGCATGCTGCTCATCAAATGGATGGCAGGAGAACCTTCCTCATGAAATCGCCGGTAAAAAAACACCTCAGGAAAACGCTCAGGGACCTGTCATTGTTGGTCTTCGGGGCCGTTTTGGGGGCGCTTGCGATCGTGGTTCACACCGGCAAGCAGATGGACGACCTGTACCTGGAACGAAAACAGTTGGAACAGGAAATGCTCAGTCTGCGGGAGGAAGTGCAATCGCTGGAAAGCCGTCTTCATCAGAAACAGAATACCCAAGTCGTGGAAAAATTGCTTTTTACGATCGAGGAGGCACCGGACGGCTTTACCGAAACCGAGATCATCAAACGGCTGCAGGAAGCCGGAAAGTTCTTTATCGGCAAAGAGGTAAAAACCCTGTCCGAAAATCCTGACATCCTGTTCTATTTCTTTGACAACCGCCTGTTCTTCATCAATGATCGATGGCTGAGGATACAGACCAGGACCGTCAGCATCAGCAACCTGACTCATCTTTGGCTGAGGGTAAAAGTGGAAAAAGAAAAAGACCCTTGATCAGAGTCCCTTCCCAACCATTCCGGTCCCACACTACCGTTCCCACACTTGCGCGGTCAGCAGCGCTTTCCCCATCAGCTGCCCCTGCATCGTCACTTCCAGATCCACCTTCCCAAAACGACGGCCCACTTCCAACATGGAAGGCCGCACTTCAATATGGCTCTCCAATGGAATCGGTTTCATAAAATAGATGGTCAGATTTTCAACGATCATCTCCCCTTTTCTGTGCCTGCGCAACGAGCGAATCGAAGTCTCCTCCAGAAGCGTCGTCATCACGCCATTGGATAACATCCCGAGGGGGTTGGTCATTTGCGGCGTGACAACAAGCCGGTAACGCACTCCTCGTTCATCGCGGAACTCCTGCAAGGCCGAACGCACGATATCTTCAATGGTCTCACCCACCTGGGGCTGTTTCTGGTGCAGTTGCATCGCTTTGAGCACATCCTGCCGGCTGATCACGCTGATCAGTCTGCGTTCCTCATCGACGACCGGGATCATTTCAATCCCCTCCCATACCATCCGGTGCGCCACGGCCGCTATGGACGTATAAGGCGTGGTGGTGATCGGGTTGCGCGTCATCACTTCCGTGATCGGCGTCTCGGGCGCCATTCCTAGCACGTCCTTGGACGTAACGACGCCAATAATCTTCCCCTCCCCGTCAATGACCGGAAAGCGGCTATGCCTGGTGTTTTCAACCAGCTTTTGCCAGTCCAGGACGGTCTGTTTATCGGTCAGCACCAGGACCTTCTCGCGCGGAGCCAGGACATCTTCAACCATCACAATATCCTTCTTGATCAAGCGGTCGTAAATGGCCCGGTTGATGAGCGAAGCCACCGTAAACGTATCATAGGCGCTGGAGATCAAAGGGAGCTGTTTCTCGTCGGCAAGCTGCTTCACTTCCTCCCGCGCATCAAACCCTCCCGTGATCAGGACGGCTGAACCTGCCTCCATCGCCAGCAAATGGGCCCGATCCCGGTTCCCCACAATCAACAGGCTCCCCGGGTCCACATACTTCATCATATCCTCCAGCTTCATCGCGCCAATGACCATGCGCTGCAACGTCTTGTGCAAGCCGCCACGCCCGCCCAACACATGTCCGTCCACGATATTGACTACTTCGGCAAAGGTAAGCCGCTCGATGTTTTCCTTGACCTTTTTTTCGATGCGAATGGTTCCCACCCGCTCGATGGTACTGACCAGACCCTTTGCTTCAGCATCCTTGATCGCCCGGTAGGCTGTCCCTTCGCTGACGTCCAGATCTTTGGCAATCTGACGCACCGAGATCTTGGTCCCCACTTCCAGCCCTTCGATATACCGTAAAATCTGATGGTGTTTGGTCGTCATTATCGTCCTCCCATCCTCGCGACATTCCTGTAATAATTCCTGTAATAGCCATTATAGTACACAATTATAGTACACAAAAAAAAGGGCAGTCCACCGACTGCCTGCGCATCATCTATATTTAAAAGGGGGTTTTACTGGTTCTTATTGTAGCGGCTAAAGATTACAAAACCGTAACACAGGGATTACAAATCGTTCTCAGTTTTTCCCCGCCTAAAACCGTGCTAACCGATCACCACATACATCCAAACCCCCTGCACCAACCCCACCAGCCCGCCAATCAGCGCCCCGAGCCAAGTAATCATTTTCAGCTCGCGCGATGCGACCTGCAAAATCAAGGCCTCCAGCTGGGACAATGGATATTCCAGCACCTGCTGTTCCACCACCCGGGCAATCTGCAGCCGGCGGAAAATGGCGGGGAGGAGCTGAATCAGCCGATCTTCCGACTCCTTCAGCCACTGCCGCAGCCACAGTTCCCATGGCTCAGAGCAAAAAGGCCGCAACAGTTCTTTTACGGGAATCTGACGAAGCCGCTCCCCATCCAGAAAGAACCGCAGCAATTTGTCCAGGCAATGGCGGCATTCTTCTTTTCCCAGCACCTCCCGCAAATCGCCAAGCGGCTTTTTCGACAGCTTATCCCATTGCTGTTGCAAGAGCCTGTCCAACTGCTCCTTGGTTCCAGGTTGCGCAAGCCATTCCATAAAACGGTGCTGCATCCAACTGGCGAGACGTTCTTCATCCAAAACCAGAGACGCCAGGGTATTCCACATCCTGCCACCCCGAAGGCTGGTGCGGACAAAATCCTGGATTAGGTGCATCAGCCATCGTTTGCCGGAAAGGCTGCTCAACCTCTCGCTCAGCCGTGCAAGCAGCACTTGTGAAAACCGCGGAATCTGGTCACGAACCCATGAGCAGCATTCTTTGCCCAATATTGCTTCCAGATTTTTTCCCTGCAACGATTTGAGCGGCTGCTCCAGCAGCCGTCCGAGCAAAGCATGCCAATCGGTACCTTTGACAGATGCAGAAGGTGTCGAGGGCAGCGGAACATACCGGCTCCATGCATCGATACACTCCGCGACGGTCAGCTCCGATGCTGACCATTTCTTAAGCCGTTCCATCAGGATCCGACTGATGCGATAAGGGACCTCCCCGTTCCGGATCAGCCGGACCATCCCCTCCGAGGTAAACAGGTATTCCTCCACCACATGCCCCAGTTGTCTGGCCAACTCCTCCCGGCGTTTTGGGATAAGTCCCGGTGTAAACGGGACATTCCAGCCTCCGATTTTCCATGGCCGATGCGGCCGGAAAAGCATCACAATCGCCAAAAAATTGGTCAACCCCCCAATCAGGGCTCCCAAGACAACACTGATGATGATGGCCCATCCTAACTGTGCCAAATGCACCAAGCCCGACACTCCTTCATACAATACTCCATAACAAAGACATGGACACCTGTCCATTCAAGACGTGGATCACGGTTGGCAAGAGCCAAACGGGTCCTGGGAGGAATCGACGTGACATCCGTCTCCCAATCAAAACCTGTTAAAGTAACCGTCCAAACCAAGTCAAACCCAGAGCATTCACTTACCGGTGTCCTGAGCATCAACCCCAAACTGCTGAATCGCTTGAAACTGATACCGGGATCTACTCCCGCACTGGTATGTGGCAAGCGCAAAACAAGGGTGCGCGTAAAGACGAACCATCATCACAACCAGTTCATTCTAATCGTCGACGCCGCCACGGCAAGCCACCTCTGCCTGCCGGATGGCATTCAGCTCAACATCAGCTACAACCCAAGGGCAAATACCCTGTTTCTCGGTCCCTTGTTCTGCATCCTTGTCGATCCAATCGAAAAACCCACAGACGGGCCAATAAAATTTTTGTCTCCATTTATTGAAGAGGTGACACGATACGGGAAAAAAAGAGGAACGCTGGTTTTCGTAGCCAGTCCTGACGGGGTCAATCCGGAAAAGCAGCAAATTACCGGCTGGCATCTTCTCAACCGCACCTGGCAAGCAAGTGAATTTCCGATTCCCGACGTCTGCTACAACCGGATCTCCTCCCGCACTGTCGAACAAGCGCAGGCAACCCAGGCCGCTTTGCGCTTCCTAAACCAAACCTGCCACCTTTTCAACACCCAATTTCTCAACAAGTGGCAAGTCCACCAACACCTGTTCAAATCGGAAAAACTAAGACATTACCTACCGGAAACACGGCCCTATACAGAAGCCGATTTGAATGAGATGTTAAAAAAATACAATACCATCTACCTCAAACCGGCCGATGGAAGCCTGGGCCGGGGTGTGATACGACTTGTTCGCCATTCCCGTCATATCACCTGTCAATATGCTACGGTAAGCGGGAATGTGATCAAAAAGTTTAAAAACTACGGTCAGCTTCTCCAATTTCTCAAACCGCGAACCACCCGTCAGGACTATTTGATCCAAGAAGGACTGAAACTGGCCAGCTGGGCGAAACGTCCTGTCGATTTTCGCATCCTGGTGCAAAAGAACGGCACGGGCAATTGGCGCGTCACGTCGATGGTGGCACGTGCCGCAAGGGAAAACACGGTGGTCACCAACGTCGCACGGGGCGGAAACATTTACAGCGTCAAAAGCATCCTGCCCCACCTGACACAACACTCCGTTGAGAAAACGCAACACCGCTTGCGTCAGTTAGCCATTCTGATCGCACAGGAACTGGAGGCCCAACTGGAGGGCACGTTTGCGGAATTCGGGGTGGACATTGCGTTGGATATCCACGGCAACCTCTGGCTTCTCGAAGTCAATGCCAAACCCTCCAAAAATGAAAACAGCATGCTGGGCAAAGATTCCAACCGTCCCTCTGTACGCAATTTGTTGCACTACGTCCAGTACGCCACCGAACAACAACGCAACGCAAGACACCGATTTACCTTGTAATGAAAGATCACCGGTGTACAAACGGCATACAAAGCGACCACGCCGAAAAAGGGGATTCAATGTATGAACCATTCACACACGTTGGGAATCCTCACCTGTCAAGCAAAACCGCCTTATATGGAAGACTCTTTTTTTCGTAAATTATCCACACTGGCTGCAAAAGAAAACATTCTCGTCCTTGTTTTCTCGCCAAAATCCCTGCGCCTGAGGGAAAAACGGGTCCGCGGGTATTATTGGGCGGAACATTCCAAATCCTGGAATCCCATCGTTGCGCCCCCACCCGAATTGATTTACGATCGGTGCTTCTATCTCTCTTCCGCTCACTACAGGGAATATACCCCTTTCATCAAGCGATTGCAACGTTTGCCAAACACGCGATTTCTCGGATACGGATTGGCTGGAAAGTGGGAGGTTTATCAGATTCTCTCCCGCATTCCGCACATCCGCCCTTACCTGCCGGATACCCGCCGGGTCCATCACGTGAATGAAGTGCTCGAATATCTTCAAAAGAAGCGGGATATCGTCATTAAACCGATCGGGGGAAGTACAGGCAAAAAAGTGATTCGCGTCCAGCAGCTCCATCCGGGATGGTACCGGCTGTTGGGCCGGGATGCAAAAAACCGTCCTTTTTCCGCTGCGATGTCGGATCAACAACTTTATTCCTGGCTCCGTAAACAACTGCTCCTCTCCAGATGGATTGCCCAGCCATACCTGCACCTGTACACTGCCGATCAAAAACCTTTTGACATCCGCGTGCTCACGCAAAAAAACGGCCAAGGGGAATGGGAAGTTGTCGGCAAAGCCATCCGGCAAGGCAATCACGGCGGTTTGACCTCCAACTTGCACGGCGGTGGCAAAGGATTTCGCTTCGCTCCTTTTATCCGCCACCATTTTCCGGATCGGGAGAAGGTGATTCATCAACAAATTGATGCGCTGAGTCAAATGATCCCGCCTTCTCTGGAATCTGTTCACGGTCCTTTGCTGGAACTGGGAATCGACATCGGGATCGATCGCAAAGGCGACATCTGGATCATCGAAGTGAATTCAAAACCCGGGCGGAACCTGTTTGCCATGACAGGCGAACAAAACGTGCAACATCAATCCGTTCAAAACATCATTGATTACGCCTGTTATTGCCTGAAGGCCAAACGCTTTGAAGGTGGGGGAAAAAGAAAACAATGAAAACATTCGTCAAGCCCATCGCCATCCACAGGGAGCAAGGCCGTCACATCTGGTTGCCTCATGAGCTGCTCGAGGCGTTTCACCTTTCTCCGAAACAAAGCGTGATATTGAAACTCGGGCAACTTCAGTGCGTCGCCAACGTCCGCCTCTCTCCTCATATTGACAAGCTGTTCGTCAGCCATGAAGTGGCGCGTTCCTTATGTTTGCCGGCGGGTAAACTGCACATTCGCGCCATCGGCAATCACAGCCTTCAATTGGGGCCGGTGATTGGCCTCTTGAGTACCTACCGCTTGCCGATGTTTACTGCGTTTCTCAAAGAGGGATTGGACAAGGGCACCCTCTTTTACTTCTTCCGGCCGGCAGATGTGGATTGGGCGCGAAAACAGGTCGTGGCCAGCATGTTGCAAAAGGATCAAGGGGGAAAAGGGCGGATTTCCTGGAAACGCCAAAGGTGTCCTCTTCCAGACGTCATCTACGAACGGGTTCCGAATCGCCAAAGCGAAAAACGGCGCGATGTGCGGTTATGCCTGGAAAAACTCCGCCATCTTCCGGGAGCCAAAGTGTTCAATCAGGGATTTTACGACAAATGGGACATTTATAAGCGACTGGTCAAGAATCCTTCCCTCCGGCCATACCTTCCGGAGACTTCGCTGGCCCATCCGACCCTCATCAAAGAAATGTTGTCCCGCTATCAAGCGGTCTACATCAAACCGATCCACGGCAGCCTGGGGCTTGGGATTATCCGCGCCCATCAATTAAAGAGCGGGCTCATCCAATGCCATTTCCACCAGCAGGGCGCGATTCGTTCCCGCATTTTTCCAAACATCATCCGGCTCTTCCATGAGTTCCCGATCGGGCCTTCCCGTTACCTGGTTCAACCGGCCATTTCTTTGATTCAATACAACCATGCCCCTGTCGATTTTCGTGTTCACCTGCACCGCAACGGCAACGGTGAGTGGCAGGTGGTAGGCGTTGGCGCGAAAGTGGCAAGACACCCCCGCAGCATCACCACCCATGTCCGTACAGGCGGCAGCTTCATGCCGGCAGAAGCGATCCTCAAATCCGCTTTTGCCGAACAAGCGCAAGGAATCATGGATGTTCTCAAAAAAACGGCCATCCTTTTTGCAGAGGAAGTGGCCAACAGCGAAACTGGTCCCATCGGCGAACTGGGATTGGACATGGGCATTGATATCAATGGGAATCCGTGGTTATTCGAAATCAACGCTAAACCAGGACGCCACATTTTTAAAAGCCATTGGCTCAAAACAGCCGCCCTGGAGTCGGCACGGTCAATCGTTGATTACGCACTCTATCTGAGCGGTTTTAAAGAATCCTGACAGGAGGGACATGATGCTTACAACCATCGCGACCGAACCGTTTGTCGGCTGGCTTCATCCCACTCCTGCCGACCGGGAATATACATTGTACGTTGAAAAAAACACGCTGCTTGCCAAACACCTTTTCCGGGTCACCGGCCAGCTCGGTAGTTCAGGAGAGGTAAAGACCTTTCAGTTACGGCCTGTTCAAGGCTCGGACGCGCATCTCCAGAAGGTGTACATCAAAACGACACCGGAAGGAGTGAAAGTGGGACCCATCATCGGCATTCTGACCACGGCGAGCAAACAAGGGGGATTTTCCGGGAACAGGCAAAATTTCCGGGACCTCTGCAAAGCTTCCTATGTATATGGCGGCATCGTGTATGTATTTACCCCTGAAGGAATCGATGATGTCCGTAAAATCATCCATGGCTATCAGTATCATCCCATTCAACGGCGCTGGATGAGGGTGCAAATGCCGTTTCCCGATGTGGTGTACAACCGCATCCCGCGGCGGGAGGATGAGCGCAAGCCGGAAATGCGTCACGTTTTGGCCCGGTTGCAACAAGAGCCGACCATCCATTTGTACAACCCTTCGTTCTTCAACAAATGGGATCTGTACCAATGGCTGCACGCCGATCCCGAGATCGGCGCTTATCTCCCGGAAACGCTCGTTTACTCAGCTGCTGCCCTGCAACGGATGGCCAAACGTCATCCAACCCTTTACCTCAAGCCCATTCATGGAAAAGCGGGCATTCACTTTTTCAAAATCGAACAAACCGCTTACGGAACGAAACTGACTCACCAAACACATCGCCATCAAAAACACCAGACCTTTCGTCACAAAGAGGAACTGGTGCGCTATGTGGATGCCACGCTTCCCAGCCGCCTTTATGTCATTCAGCAAGCCATCCCGCTGGCCACGTTTGCGGGCCGTCCCTTTGATCTGCGCGTGCTCGTGCAAAAGAACCAGGAAGGGAAATGGGATGTCAGCGGGATTGGGGCCAGATTATCCGGAAAACAGGCCATTACAACCCATGTCCCTCAAGGGGGATCCATTGTGAATCCCGATACCGCACTGCGGCATGCGTTTGGCGAAAAAAGCGTCAGCGCCATTTATCGCCATACGCGTCAGGTCGCGTTGAAAACCGCCCAATCGCTCGAGCGGCATTTCCAGCTTCTTGGCGAACTTTCCATTGACATCGGCATTGACCGTTCTGGAAAACCATGGATCTTCGAGGCAAATGCCAAACCGATGAAATTTGACGAACCTCACATTCGGGAAACCTCCATCAAGCGGTTTTTCGAGTTTTGCCGCTACTTATCAGGCTTCACAAAAAGGGGATAACAACATGGAGTTTGTCATCAGGAAAATTGACCATGAACAATTGAAAAAGGCACGAAAGGCCATGATTCAGTTTATCCAAAAATACGGCGAACGGCGGATTACCGCCAGTGGCATCCGCTGGCTCAGGCAGGTGAAAGAAACCCATTTGTCAGATGACGGCAACCTCATTCTGGCGGCTCTGCACGAACGGCGCCTCGTCGGCCTGGTTGCCATCGCGGATTACGGGCGAAAAGAATCTTTGATCGTGGTTCATCCCCAATACCGTCGCCAAAATGTCGCCATCCGCATGGTTGACAAAGCCTTCAAAGACTTGGGCAAGCTTTACGGCCGCGTCGCCATCGACAACATCCCCAGTTTATCCATGTGCTTTGAGGCCGGCTTTGTCGCCTTTGCCCTGGCAAAAGGTCCTACAGGAAAACCGACACTCTGGATAGGCAAAGGAAACTGGCGAAAAGACGAAATTTCGCGTGCACAATCACTCGATTGAAGGCGGCATGAAGGGAAGGCAGCATGAAATCAAGGCAGCATGAAGGGGCTGACCCAAAAGTCTACAACTTGGGGCAGCCCCTTTTTCCTTGCCAGACGTTTTCGAGAAGCTCCATCTACTTGTTATCCAAAAAATATTTCTCCAGATCGTCGAGGAATAAATTGGCTGCAATGACGCCGCCTGCGGTATTCCAGATCACATCATCCACTTTGTGCACGTTGCCCGCTTTGACCACTTTCAGATTCTTAAACAAGGGGTCGTTTAACCATTCTTTCTCCTGCTTTGTTCCTTCTCCGTCACCGGTTTCATACGTAAAGTAAAAGAGGATGTCGCCATCCATTTCAGGAATGCGTTCCTTTGTTATCTCTTCCGCAAAGGCATCCACATTTTGCGAATCAGGACGGGCAAAGCCGATTTGATCAAGGATGACGCCTGAAAAGGTGTCCTTTTGAAGGAGCCGCGTTTTCCCGGCCATAAAACGAACCACCGAGACTTTCGTCGACAACTTGTCACCCGCCTTTTCCCGGAACTCGGTGATCCGCCGTTCGAAATCAGCCAGCACTTTTTCCCCTTCCTGTACTTTATTCACCGCTTCGGCATACAGCTTAAAGTTGGTTTGCCATTCCCCGCGCAGCGTGTCTGAAAACACGGTCGGGGCAATCGCGGACAATTGCGGATAGATTTTTTCCTGGCGCATTTTATTGCCGATGATTAAATCCGGCTCAAGCGCAGCAATCGCTTCCAGGTTGACCTGGCTTTCGAGGCCGACCGGGGTGACCCCCTCCATTTGCTCTTTGATATGTTCATACCAAGGGTTTCCCGTCCACGATTGAACCGCTCCCACCGGTTTAATCCCAAGGGCCAGCAACGCTTCTGTCCCTTCGTTCGTCAGCACCACCACTCTTTTCGGGTTGGCAGGGACAGGCGTCTCTCCCATCGCGTGTTTAATCAGGCGCGTTTCTTGTCCTTCTGAGGATGTGGCGTCGGCTGAGCCGTCTTGGGTTTTTTGCTGTTCTGTCCCGGCCCCCCCGCTGCCGCTGTTTCCACATCCGATCAAGACAAAAGACATAAGGAAAAGGGTGGCAACAAGTGCCGTCAGCATTCGCCCCTTATGACGATGAAGCGCGAGAAAATTCATCAAAAAATCCCTCCTGATTCACCTATAATTGAAAATGATTATCATTCACAATGAAATATCATAAATCGTTGCCTGCCGGATGTCAAGTGTACCCATTCACGAGCGAAAATGATTCTCAAAATCATTGACAATCATTCTCATCTGCTATTAGACTGGATGCTGAAGAGCAAGTATGTTGGAGAGGAGATCAAGCGGCATACATGTTGCAAACCGTGTCATCCAAGCTCTTTGGATTCATCTGCTGTATCGCGTTGCTCGTGGTTTTTATCCTGTCCAGTATTCTCTTCGGTTTGACAGATATCAGTTGGAAAACGGCGCTGGAAGCCTTTACCCGATATAACGGCTCCAATGAACATGTGATCATTCAGACAGCGAGAGTGCCCCGTGCGCTCATCGCCGCCGCCGTGGGCGCCAGCCTCGCCATGGCCGGGGCGATCATGCAGGCGTTGACGAGAAATCCTCTCGCTTCCCCGGGCATTCTCGGAATCAATGCAGGCGCCGCTTTCTTCATCGTGGCTGCCGCTACCTTTTTTTCCATTTCTTCCATCGGCTCCTTCGTCTGGATTGCCTTTCTCGGCGCCGGAACAGCCGCAGTGCTCGTCTTCTTCCTCGGCTCTGTGGGACGGGAAGGCCTGACGCCGATAAAACTCACATTGGCAGGCGCGGCGCTGGCAGCCCTCCTCGCTTCGTTGACCCAAGGACTCCTGGCTGTCAACGAAAAAGCGGCGGAGGAGGTGCTGTTCTGGTTGACCGGGTCAGTCGAAGGCAGGAAGCTGGAATATTTGTGGGCTGTTTTTCCTTACTTGGCGGCCGGCTGGCTGGTTGCTTTCCTGCTCGCCAAGCCGATCAATCTGCTGATCATGGGAGAAGATGTGGCCAAAGGGCTTGGCCAGCGCACCCTGCTTGTCAAGCTGCTCGGTCTCCTGACGGTGACCGTCCTGGCCGGGGGGTTCGTCGCCATCGCCGGCCCGATCGGTTTTATCGGCCTCATGATCCCTCACTTGGCACGTGCCCTTGTCGGCATCGATTATCGCTGGATCATTCCTTATGCCGGACTGCTCGGCGCGATCCTTTTGTTGTCTGCCGACATCCTGGCCCGCTTCGTCATTATGCCGAAAGAAGTGCCTGTTGGGGTGATGACCGCATTCATCGGCGTTCCGTTTTTCATTTACATCGCCCGCAGGGGAGGGGGTCAATGATGAACAAGTACATGCCTTTGCGGTGGAAGCGCGGCCTCTCCTTTCTCCTGGATAAAAAGGCTGTCTTGGTCATCCTTTTTGCCTCCCTGGGCACCCTGGGATTGATGATCCTCAGCATGGGAATGGGCGATCAGAACATCCACCCCATCCATGTCGTCAAGGCTGCCTTTGGGCACGGATCGGAGACGGAAAATCTGATTGTGCAGTCGTTTCGATTGCCACGCATTCTCATCGCTGTCCTGGTCGGGGCGTCACTGGCCGCTGCCGGCGCGATTTTGCAAGGGATCATTCGCAACCCGCTGGCATCTCCCGATATCATCGGGATTACCGGCGGCGCAGGAGCGGCTGTGGTCACCTTTTTGAGCATCTACACCAATCCCGTCAACAACTCATTGGTCGTGAGCGCAAACTGGTTGCCGTTTACGGCTTTCATCGGGGCTACGCTCGCAGCCCTCATCGTCTACCTTCTGGCCTGGAAAAACGGCGTATCCCCGCTGACACTGGTGTTGATCGGGATCGGCTTTTCCGCGGCCATGCAAGGCGTCATCACGCTGATGATGATTTATGGTCCCCTGATCATGCTGACACAGGCAAACCTGTGGCTGGCAGGCAGCGTCTACGGTTCGAAATGGGAAGATGTGGTCATTCTTTTGCCTTGGACCTGTTTTTTTCTCACGCTGGCTTTTGTCATGGCAAGACATCTGAACGTGCAGGAGTTGGGAGATGACCTGGCAACCGGGGTCGGGAGTGCCGTGCAAAAGCAACGGTTGATCCTGCTTTTCATCTGCACCGCTTTGGCCGGCGGGGCTGTCGCATTCGCCGGAGGAATCGGATTTGTCGGTCTGATGGCCCCGCACATCGCGAGGAAATTGGTAGGACCCTCCTTTGGCGGCTTGTTGCCTTTGTCCGCCCTGATCGGAGGCATGATCGTCCTTGTGGCTGACCTGATCGGCAGGACCGCTTTTTCGCCGGTCGAAGTGCCTACCGGGGTTTTCACGGCGGCCATCGGCGCACCTTTTTTTATCTACTTGCTCTATAAAAACCGGAATCAGTGAGGGGTGGTTTGAATGCAGGCTCTGGAAACCAAATCCTTGACCCTTTCTTATGGAAACACGGTGATCATCGAAGAACTCAATCTGCAAATTCCAATCGGGAAAATCACTGTCTTGATCGGCAGCAACGGCTGCGGCAAGTCCACGCTGCTGCGCGCCCTGGCGCGGCTCCTGAAGCCGAAAACAGGTTCGGTCATCCTGGATGGCCGCGAAATTTCCCAATACCCGACCCGGGAAGTGGCCAAGCGGCTGGCCATTCTTCCTCAGGGTCCGGTGGCTCCCGAAGGGTTGACTGTGCTTCAACTCGTCAAACAGGGGCGTTATCCGTACCAAAGCTGGTTGAGGCAATGGTCGGAAGAGGATGAGGCACACGTATACAAAGCGTTAAAGGCGACGCAACTGGAAGAGCTTGCCGATCGTCCCGTGGATTCCCTTTCCGGCGGGCAACGGCAGCGCGCGTGGATTGCCATGACCCTGGCGCAGGACACGGACATCATCCTTCTGGACGAACCGACCACCTATTTGGACATGACCCATCAAATTGAGATTCTGGATTTGTTGTATGACCTGAACGAAAAAGAAAAATGCACCATCGTCATGGTGCTGCATGATTTAAACCTGGCTTGCCGCTATGCGCATCACATTGTCGCCATCCATCGAGGTTCCGTGTATGCCCAGGGCAAGCCGGAAGAGATTATTACGAGGGAATTGGTGCA